>DAIDHU010000165.1 GCA_027451915.1 Thiomonas sp.
GTGGTCGAGGCCAGCCAGGGCGAGGAACGCGCCAAGCTGCTCGAGAGCCTCAAGGAAGGCCAGATCGTGCATGGCGTGGTCAAGAACATCACCGACTACGGTGCCTTCGTGGACCTGGGCGGCATCGACGGCCTGCTGCACATCACCGACCTGGCCTGGCGCCGCGTGCGCCACCCCAGCGAGGTGGTCACCCCGGGCCAGGAGCTCGACGCCAAGGTGCTCAAGTACGACGCCGAGAAGAACCGCGTGTCGCTGGGCCTGAAGCAGATGGGCGACGATCCGTGGGTCGGCGTGTCGCGCCGCTATCCCTCGGGCACCCGCCTGTTCGGCAAGGTCACCAACCTGACCGACTATGGCGCCTTCGTCGAGATCGAGCCCGGCATCGAGGGCCTGGTCCACGTGTCCGAGATGGACTGGACCAACAAGAACGTGGCCCCGAGCAAGGTCGTTCAGCTGGGCGACGAGGTCGAGGTGCAGGTGCTGGAGATCGACGAGGACCGTCGCCGCATCAGCCTGGGCATGAAGCAGTGCCGTCCGAACCCCTGGGAGGAGTTCGCCTCCAACCACAATCGCGGCGACCGCGTCAGCGGCCCGGTGAAGTCGATCACCGACTTCGGCGTGTTCATCGGCCTGCCCGGCGGCATCGACGGCCTGGTGCACATGTCCGACCTGTCGTGGAGCGAGGCCGGCGAGGCTTCGGTGCGCAACTACAAGAAGGGCCAGGAAGTCGAGGCCGTGGTGCTGGGCATCGACATCGAGCGCGAGCGCATCTCCCTGGGCATCAAGCAGATGGAGGGCGATCCCTTCATGAACTTCGCCGCCATCAACGACAAGGGCAAGGTCGTCAGCGGTACGGTCAAGTCCGTGGATGCCAAGGGCGCCGTGATCGACCTGGGCAACGAGGTCGAGGGTTACCTGCGCGCCTCCGAGATCTCTCGCGACCGCGTCGAGGATGCCCGCAACCTGCTCAAGGACGGCGACGAAGTCACCGCGCTGGTGATCAACATCGACCGCAAGAACCGCAGCATCCAGCTGTCGGTGAAGGCCAAGGACAGCGCCGACCAGCAGGAAGCGCTCACCCGTCTGGCCGGCGAGCAGCGCGAAGCCACCGGCACCACCAACCTGGGTGCCCTGCTGCGCGCCAAGTTGGACAATCAGGGTCAGGAGTAAGCAGGATCCGCGGGCACGCCGCCCAGGCGGCCTGCCCGCGGTGCAGTGACACGGCGCCGGGGCCCTGAGCCCGCGGCGCCGATTTTCTGCCCGGCCCGCCCGGGTGCCAGCCCTACCGACCATGACCCGATCCGACCTCGTCGACCAGCTCGCGGCACGCTTCGCCCAGCTCACCCATCGAGATGCCGAGCTGGCGGTCAAGACCATCCTGGACGCGCTGTCGGACGCGCTGGAAAACAGCCACCGCGTGGAGATCCGCGGATTCGGCAGTTTTTCCGTCAGCCATCGACCGGCCCGCATCGGCCGCAACCCCCGCTCCGGCGAGCGCGTGGTGGTGCCCGAAAAGCGCATGCCCCACTTCAAGCCCGGCAAGACCCTGCGCCAGCTCGTCGACCACGAGGCCGGGCAGGACTGAGCGCAGGGGCGCGGCGTCCGTGCCGCCCATGCCTGCCTCGCGACGCGGTTCGCGGCCCAGCGAAATGACAGGTACTCGCGGGACAGGACACTAGAATCCCCCAGCAAGTCCCCCGGAACAGGTTCCGGGCCGATCGCCCTTCGACGCCTGCACCCGATGCGCGCCTTCAACTGGTTCGTCCGCCTGATCCTGTTCCTGCTGCTGTTCGGCCTGGCGCTGAACAACCTGGAGCCCACCGTGCTGCACCTGCTGTTCGGCACGCAATGGCGCGCGCCGCTGTTCGTGCTGCTGCTGGCCGCCTTCGCCCTGGGGGCCTTGCTGGGGATCGCCGTCATGCTCCCGGGCTGGCTGCGCGCGCGTCGCCTGCAGCGCGCCCTGGCCGCGAACTCGGGGCTGCCGCGAGCGGATGCGATCCCGCCCGCGCAAGCCCCGGCGCCGAATCCGCCGGCTCCGGGGGTGATCGATGGGACGCCCGATGGAGTTTGAACTCTGGTGGCTGCTTGCGCTGCCCGCCACGTTCGCGCTGGGCTGGCTGGCATCCAGACTGGACCTGCTGCAACTGCGGCGTGACGGGCAGCATCGCCGGGACGCCTCGGCGGCGTATTTCCGCGGTCTGAACTTCCTGCTCAGCGAGCAACAGGACAAGGCCATCGACGCCTTCATCGAGGCGGTGACGGCCGACCCGGAAACGGTGGACCTGCATTTCGCGCTGGGCAACCTGTTCCGGCGCCGCGGCGAATACGAGCGCGCGGTGCGCGTGCACCAGAATCTGCTCTCGCGTGCGGACCTTGCCGCCGCCGAGCGCCAGCGCGCGCAGGTGGCGCTGGCGCAGGACTTTTTCAAGGCCGGCCTGCTCGATCGCGCCGAGGCGGTGTACACGGCGCTGACCGGCACCGCCTACCAGTCCGAAGCCCTGGGCGCGCTGCTGCAGATCCACGAGCGCACCCGCGAATGGAACTCGGCCATCGACATCGCGCAGCGCCTGGAGCGCCTGGGCGCCGGAAGCTGGGGGCGCCAGATCGCGCATTACTGGTGCGAAATCGCCTTGCGCCAGCGCCGCGACGCGGATTTCGCGGCGGCGCTGGATTCGCTGGACAAGGCCGGCGCCGCGGATGCGCAGGCCGTTCGTCCCTGGCAGTTGCGCGCGGCCATCGCCGAGCAGCAGGGCGATGCCGCGCAGGCCCTGGCCCACCTGCGTCGCGCCGCCACGCTGCGCCCGGAATTCGCCGCGGTGCTGGCGGCCGACGCGGCGCGCCTGTTCCGCGACACGGGCCAGCAGCAGGCGGGCCTGGAGTGGCTGCGCACGCAGCTTCAGGAAAGTCCCGCCATCGAATTGCTGGACGCGCTGCTGTCCCTGGAGCCCGACCCCGCCCAGCGCCGGCGCCTGAGCCTGCAGTACCTGCAGGCCCATGGCAGCCTTCTGGCCGCGCGCCGTGCCGTCGAGCAGGCCGCGGCCTCGCCCGATGACGAGGGCCTGCGCGGCGCGGTCGAGCAGGCGCTGGACCGCGCCTTGACCAATCGCCAGCGCTACCGCTGCGCCGCCTGCGGCTTCGAGGCGCGCAGCTACGCCTGGCATTGCCCGGCCTGCATGGGGTGGGATACCTATCCGCCGCGGCGCAGCGAAGAACTCTCCCTCACAGGCGTCTGAGCATGGCATCGATGAGTCCCGAACGACTGCGCCAGGCGCGCGTGCTGGTGGTCGGCGACGTCATGCTGGACCGCTACTGGTTCAGCAGTGTCGACCGCATCTCCCCCGAGGCTCCGGTGCCGGTGGCCCTGGTGCAGCGGGAGCAGGACCGGCTGGGCGGCGCCGCCAACGTGGCCCTGAACGCCGCCACCCTGGGGGCGCAGACCACGCTGCTCAGCGTGGTGGGCAGCGACGACGCCGGGCGCAGGCTGGCCCACCTGGTGGCCGACACGCCCATCCGCAGCGCGCTGCGCCAGGTTCCGGGCCTGCGCACCACCATGAAACTGCGCGTGGTGTCTCGCCAGCAGCAGTTGCTGCGCCTGGATTTCGAGTCCACGCCCGACCACGAGGTGCTGCTCGACCTCATGGATCGCTATGAACAGGAACTGGCCTTCCACGACGTGGTGCTCTTGTCCGACTACGGCAAGGGGGGGTTGAGCCACGTCGAGCGCATGGTGCAGCTCGCGCGCGCGCAAGGACGCCGCGTGTTGGTCGACCCCAAGGGGCGCGACTACTCGCGCTATCGCTCGGCCACCCTGATCACGCCCAACCGCGCCGAGTTCGCGCTGGCCTCCGGCGGCGAATGGCGCGACGAGGCCGAACTCGAGCAGCGGGCGCAGGCCCTGCGCGCGCAGCTGCAGCTCGAGGCCGTGCTGGTCACCCGCGCCGAGGAAGGCATGAGCCTGTTCAGCGAAGCCGGCCACCTGCACGTCGCGGCGCAGGCCAAGGAGGTCTACGACGTCTCCGGCGCCGGCGATACGGTGATCGCCACCCTGGCCGTGATGCTGGGCGCGGGCGCGGGCCTCGACGAGGCCGTGCGCACGGCCAACCGCGCCGCCGGCATCGTGGTGGGCAAGCTGGGCACCGCCGCGGTCAGCCCCGCCGAACTGTGGCCTGAACAGGCCTGAGCCGCGCGCAACGCGCAAGCATCCAGGAATCCCTCCATCATGTCCCATCGCTTCATCGTCACCGGTGCGGCCGGTTTCATCGGCAGCAACATCGTGCGCGGACTCAACGCCCGCGGCATCACCGACATCATCGCGGTGGACAACCTCACCCAGGCCGACAAGTTCCGCAACCTGGTGGACCTGCGCATCAGCGACTACGTCGACAAGACGTCCTTTTACGAGGCCTTCGCGCAAGGCCGCTTCGGCACCGTCGAGGCCGTGTTCCACGAAGGCGCCTGCTCCGACACCATGCAGCACGACGGGCGCTACATGATGGACAACAACTACGCCGCCAGCCGCTCGCTGCTGGACGCCTGCCTGGAGCAGGGCACGCGCCTGCTCTACGCTTCCAGCGCGGCGACCTACGGCGCCAGCGAGCGTTTCGCGGAATTGCCGGAATACGAGCGACCGCTCAACGTCTACGGCTATTCCAAGCTCCTGTTCGACCAGCTGGTGCGTCGGCGCCTGCACGGTGCGCGCAGCCAGGTCGCCGGGTTCCGGTATTTCAACGTCTACGGCCCGGGAGAACAGCACAAGGGCCGGATGGCCTCGGTGGCCTGGCACCACTACAACCAGTTCCGCGACCGCGGGCGCGTGGAATTGTTCGGCGCCTACGGAGGCTACGGGCCCGGCGAGCAGATGCGCGACTTCGTGTTCGTGGACGACGTGGTGGCGGTGAATCTGTGGTTTCTCGACAACCCGCGGCACAGCGGGGTGTTCAATCTGGGCAGCGGCCGCGCGCAACCCTTCAACGACATCGCCCACGCGGTGGTCAACTCGCTGCGCGCCCGCGCGGGACAGGAGGCGCTGAGCCTGCGCCAGATGGTGGATGAAAAGCTGGTGGTCTACATCGACTTCCCGGCCGCGCTGCACGGCAAGTACCAGTGCTACACGCAGGCCGAGCTGCACGGACTGCGCTCGGTGGGCTGCGACCACGCCTTTGCCGACGTGGCGCACGGCGTGCGCAGCTACGTCGAGCGCCTGGCCGCGGCCTGAGCCGGCCGCGCGCCCTACCCGCCCGGCGCCCGACCCGGCTCCCGGCCCCAGAGCCAGGCCGCGCCGCGCACCCCGGAAGAGTCGCCGTGGCGCGCTCGCAGCAGGCGCGTGCGCGGAGCCTGCGGGCTGAACACCCAGGCACCCCATCGCGCCGGAATCTCGGTGTAGAGCTCGTCCACGTTGCTGAGCCCCCCGCCCAGCACGATGGCGTCGGGGTCGAGCAGGTTGATCACCTGGGCGAAGGCGCGCGCCAGGCGATCGCAATAGCGGATGAAGGCGGCGCGCGCGCCGTGGTGGCCGGAGCGCATCGCGCGCAGCGCCGCGGCCGCGTCGGGCATGCCCGCGTCGGCGGCCAGCGCCGGGCCGCACAGCAGGGTCTCGATGCAGCCGCGCTGGCCGCACCAGCAGCGCGGTCCCGGCAGTTCGCCCCAGGCCGGCGCCATGCGCGGCCAGGGCAGCGAGTTGTGGCTCCATTCCCCGGCCAGCCCGTTGTGCCCGTCGAGCACCCGCGCGCCGCAGGCCACCGCGCCGCCCACGCCGGTGCCCAGGATCACCGCGAACACCACCTCGCAGCCGGCGGCCGCCCCGTCGGGCGCGATCTCGCTCAGCGCCAGGGCATTGGCATCGTTGCGCAGGCGCACCGGGCGGCCCAGCAGGTGCTGCAGGTCCGCGTGCAGCGCGCGACCGTTCAGGACCACGGAATTGGCATTGCGGATGCGCCGGTCCACGGGCGACTCCGAGCCCGGAATGGCCACCCCCAGCGCGCGCTCGCAGGGCCGCGAGGGGCCCAGTTCGCGTTCCACCTGGGCCACGCATTCGGCGATGGTGCGCAGCGTGCCCGCGTAGTCGCCCTGCGGCGTGGCGAGGCGCCGCCGCAGCTCGATGCGGCCGTCGTCGCGCACGGCGGCGCACTCGATCTTGGTTCCGCCCAGGTCAACGCCCAGGCGCAGCACGGAACTCATGCCGGTTCCTCCATGTCCCGCGGCGGCTCCAGCAGGCGCAGCAACGCGGCTTCGTCGAGCAGTTCCACCCCCAGCTGGCGAGCCTGCTCGAGCTTGCTGCCGGCCTCCTCGCCCACCACCACGTAGCGGGTCTTGCGCGACACCGAGCCGCTGACCTTGCCGCCGGCGGCCTCGATGCGCTGGCGCGCCTGTTCGCGACTGAGGGTGGGCAGCGTGCCGGTGAGCACGAAGCTGCTGCCCGCCAGGTGGCGCGACACCGGCTGCGCCGCGGTCTCGTCCCAGTGCACGCCGGCCGCCAGCAGTTGCTGCACCACCTCCCGGTTGTGCTGCTGCGCGAAAAAGGTGTGGATGCTGGCGGCCACCACGGGGCCGATGTCGCTGACCTGCTCCAGGCGCTCGACGTCGGCGTCCAGCAAGGCCTGCAGGCCGCCGAAATGACGCGCCAGCTCCTTCGCGGTGGCCTCGCCCACGTGGCGTATGCCCAGCGCGTAGATGAAGCGCGCCAGGGTGGTGCGCAGGCTGGCGCGAATCGCCCGCACCAGGTTGTCGGCGCTTTTCGCAGCCATGCGGGGCAGCTCGGCCAGTTGCTCCGCGCGCAGCCCGTACAGGTCGGGAAGGGAGCGCACCAGGCCGAGGTCGACCAGCTGCTCCACCAGCTTGTCCCCCAGGCCCTCGATGTCCATGGCCAGGCGGCTGGCGAAATGCAGCAGCGCCTGCTTGCGTTGGGCGGAACAGTACAGGCCGCCGCTGCAGCGCCAGTCGACTTCCTCGGGCTCGCGCACGATCTGCGAGCCGCACACCGGGCAGGCCCCGTGCAGCAGGGCCTGCAGATCGAAGGGCTGCGTGCCGGGCGGGCGCCGCTCGGCCACCACGCCGACGATCTCGGGGATCACGTCGCCGGCGCGGCGCACGATCACGGTGTCGCCCACGCGCACATCCTTGCGTCGGGCTTCCTCCTCGTTGTGCAGGGTGGCGTTGGTCACGGTCACGCCACCCACGAACACCGGCTCCAGGCGCGCCACCGGGGTGAGCTTGCCGGTGCGACCCACCTGCACCTCGATGGCCAGCAGCCGGGTGCTGCGCTCCTGCGCCGGGTACTTGTGCGCCACCGCCCACACCGGTTCGCGGTTGCGAAAGCCCAGTTCGGCCTGCAGGGCCAGGCTGTCGACCTTGTAGACCACGCCGTCGATGTCGAAGGGCAGCGCATCGCGCTCGGCCAGGATGCGCGCATGGAAGTCCACCAGCAGCTGCGCGCCGGCTCCGTGCACCCGCTGCGAGGCCACGGGAAGACCCATGTCGGCGAAGGCATCGAGCATCGCGTGCTGGGAGCCGGGGCGGTCGGGCCAGCCCACGATTTCTCCCCAGCCGTAGGCATAGAAGGACAGCGGGCGCTGCGCCGCCAGGCGCGGATCGAGTTGGCGGATGCTGCCGGCGGCGCCGTTGCGCGGGTTGACCAGCGCGGCAAGCCCCTTCGCGCGCTGCGATTCGTTGTAGCGCAGGAAATCGGCGCGCTTCATCAGCACCTCGCCGCGAACCTCCAGCACCTCCGGCACCCTGCCCTGCAGGCGCAGGGGCAGGTTGCGGATGGTGCGCACGTTGAGGGTCACGTCCTCGCCGGTCTCGCCGTCGCCGCGGGTGGCCGCCTGCACGAGTACGCCGTGCTCGTAGCGCACGCTGACGGCGAGGCCGTCGAACTTGAGCTCGGCGTGGTAGACCAGCTGCGGCGCGTCGGCGTCGAGCCCCAGGCGGTTGCGCAGTCGCTGGTCGAAGGCGCGCGCACCCTGCTCGGTGGTGTCGGTCTCGGTGCGGATGGAC
>DAIDHU010000166.1 GCA_027451915.1 Thiomonas sp.
TACAGATCGGCCTGCTTGCGCCCGCCCCAATACAGGTGCGCTTCGCGGGTGGAGCCCTGCGCGCGCAATTGTTCGAGGATGGCCTTGATCGGGGCCAGCCCGGTTCCCGAGGCGAGCAGCACCAGCGGCTTGTCGGAGTCGTCGCGCAGGTAGAAACTGCCGAAAGGCCCCTCCATGCGCAGGATGTCGCGCAGCTTCAGCGAGCCGAACACCTGGTCGGTGAACTTGCCGCCCGGCATGTGGCGGATGTGCAGATCCACGCTCGGCTGTCCGCTGGGGGCATTGGCCATCGAATAGCTGCGGCGAGACCCGTCGCGCAGGACGAACTGCAGGTACTGCCCGGCGTGGTAGCGAAACGCTTCGTTGGCAGGAAGCTGCAGCCGCAGCACCGCTACGTCCGGCGCGGGAAACTCCAGGGACTGCACGCGGCAGGGCATCTTGCGCACCGGGAACATGTCCGCCGCGGGCAGATCCGCGCACTCGATCACCACGTCCTCGCGCGGGTGCATGCGGCAGGTCAGTACCATGCCTGCGTTGCGCTCCTGCTCCGACAAGGCCTTGAGCTGGTGTTGCGCCAGATCGAAGGCGCCAGAAATCCAGCGGCACTTGCAACTGCCGCAGGCGCCGTCCTGGCAGCCGTAAGGCAGGCCGATGCCCTGGCGGATCGCCGCCGCCAGGACGGTTTCGGAGTCGTCGACCTCGAAGCTTCGGCCGGCTGGCTGGATGGTGACAGTACGAATCATGACTTCGTGATTTCCATGTTGAACGCTGTATTTCGCAAACCTCGCATACTCATCGTCGGCTGCGGCGACGTCGGCCTGCGCCTGGCCGCGCTGCTGCGCCCGCGCGCGCGCGTGCTGGCCCTGAGCTCCAGCCCCGAGCGCGTGCCCCTGCTGCGGGCCGCCGGCATCGTTCCCCTGCTCGGCAACCTCGACCAGCCGGATTCGCTGTGGCGCCTGCGGGCTCTGGCCGCGCGCGTGGTGATGCTCGCGCCGCCGCCCGCGCAGGGCGACACCGACCCCCGCTCGCGCAGGCTCGCGCTGGTGCTGCGCAGCGCCATGATAGGGGGCGCGCCCCGGCGTGGCCCCTTGCGCGTGGTCTACGCCAGCACCAGCGGCGTGTATGGCGATTGCGCGGGCGCGCTGGTGCCCGAGACCCGTACGCCGCGCCCGGCCACGGCCCGCGCGCGCAGGCGCTTGGATGCCGAAGCCCACTGGCGGGCGCTGGGCCGGGCCGGCGCCAGCGTATCGGTGCTGCGGGTGCCGGGCATCTACGACGCCCATGCGCGCTCGCCTCGCGAGCGCCTGCGGCGCGGGCTTCCCGTGTTGCGGCGCGAGCAAGACGTATTCACCAGTCACATCCACGCCGACGACCTGGCGCGCGCGCTGTGGGCCGCGGTGCTGCGCGGGGCTGCGCAGCGCATCTACCATGTCTGCGATGACACCCGCATGCTGGCCGGGGATTACCTGGAACTGGCGGCGGAGCTGCTCGGCGAGGCCTCGCCGCCTCGCCTGAGCCGCGAGCAGCTGGAACGCAGCGAGCTGTCCTCCATGGCCCGCAGCTTCCTGTCGGAATCGCGGCGCCTGGACAACACCCGCATGCATGCCGAACTCGGCGTGCGGCTGCACCATCCCGACGTGCGCAGCGGCCTGCGGACGCCGCCTGCCACCGGGCCAGGCGACGCCGCGGCCGGGAGGCCCCCGGACCGGGGCCCGGCTCGGCCGGGCCCACAGGCCTGATCAGGGCGTCGGCTGCTCGTTCTCGGGCAGGTCGAGTCGGGGCAGGGCCTTGCGGGTCTCGACCAGCACCAGCGGGCCCTCGTCCTGCGTGGCGCGCGGCTTGCGCTCCCGCGGCGCATGGCGCTGCGCCGGTGCCTGCCGCGCCTTGCGCCGGGCCTGTTCGACTCGCTCGGGATTGGACTGCACCCATTGCAGGCCAGCCGTTTCCACGATCGCGCGCAATTGCTCCACGGGCAGGGCCTCGGCCGCCGTCGTGCTGGCGTCGGCCGGCTGCTGCGCCGCGGGCGCCTCGGGAGCCTCGGGCGCGCTAGCGGGCTCGAGGCTCGCCTGCGTGACGGCCACGGGACGCGGGGCCTCCGCAGCCATCGCCGGGGCCACCTGCGCCACGGGCGCCAGGGGGAGTTCGGCCTGGGCGGCCGGCATCACGAAACCGGGCTCCGCGGCGTCCGAGGACGCCACGGGCATCGGCGCCGCGGCCTGGGGCTCAGGCTGGGTGCCGACCACGGCCGGCTCCCGCGCCGGCTCGGACACGGGCTCCGGGGCCTGCTCGGCCGCGGCCTCGGGCAGTTCCTCGTCGCCAGATCCGGAAGGCGTCTCTTCGCCTTGCAGGCCTTCAGCCTGCGCCGCATCCTGGCCGCGGCCGCGGCCGCCACGACGGCGGCGGCGGCGACGGGCGGGTTCCGCGCCGGAGCCCTCGGCCCCTTCGACAGGCCCCATCCCCGCCTGCGCGGTTTCGACGCCTTCCTGTTCAGACCCTTCCCGGGGCTGCGAGTCCGTCGCGGACGGCTCCGTCGCCGTGGGCAGGCTCAGACCGAAGCTTTCCCAGGTCTCGACCCCTTGTTCAGCAGGTTCCTCGCGCTGTTCACGCGGCGCCCGGGCTGGGCGATCCGCACGTTCGGTGCGTTCGCCGCGCTCAGGGCGCTCGGCGCGCTCAGGGCGATCCGTTCGCTCGCCGCGCTCCGGACGCTCGCCGCGCTCAGGACGCTCCGCGCGTTCCGGACGCTCGGCGCGCTCGTCGCGCTCGGGACGCTCCGCGCGCGGCGCTCGATCGGCACGATCGGCACGTTCGGCACGATCGGCACGTTCCGGTCGATCCGAACGCTCGCCGCGTTCACCACGATCGGCGCGGGCACCGCGGCCACGGCCGCCGTTGCCGCCGCCGTTGCCGTTGCCGGCAGCCGGCGCGGCTGCGCCGGCCGGGCCGGCGCGGCGAGCCTCACCACCGCTTTCGCGAGCCTCGGCGCGTCCGCCCTGGCGGCCCTGGCCGCGGCCGTCCCGGCCGCGCCCGCGGCCTTCGCCTCGAGCCGCCGGAGCCGGCGCCTGCTCGACCGCCGGGGCGGCGGCTTGCGGGGCGGAGTGTGCGGGCTGCTCGGCGGGCGCCAGCACACGGCGCAGCCAACCGAACAGGCCGCCCGAGGCGGCCTGGGCCACCGGCGCCGGCGCGGCGACCGGGGTCGGGGCGACCACGGCGGCAGCCTTCTCGGGCGCCGGGGCCGGGCTGGGCGCCGGACCTTCCGGGGTGACGCCGCGCACCAGCGCTTCCTGGCGCGGGCGCTCGTCCTTGGCCTTGCGCAGGATGGTCGTCTCCTGCTCCAGTTCCTCCGCCATGCGGTAGCTGGCAGGCAGGTTATCCAGGCGCGGGTCGTCGTGCTTGAGGCGCTCGAGCTTGTAGTTCGGCGTCTCCAGTTGCTTGTTCGGCACCAGCAGCACGGCCACGCGCTGACGCAGTTCGATCTTGGCGATCTCCGCGCGCTTCTCGTTCAGCAGGAAGGAGGCGACCTCCACCGGGACCTGCACGTGCACCGCGGCCGTGCCTTCCTTCATCGCCTCTTCCTGGATGATGCGCAGGATCTGCAGGGCGCTGGAATCCGTGTCGCGAATGTGGCCGGTGCCATTGCATCGCGGGCAGGTGACGTAGGCGCCTTCGGACAGCGCCGGACGCAGGCGCTGGCGCGACACCTCGAGCAGGCCGAACTTGGAGATCTTGCTGGTCTGCACGCGGGCGCGGTCCTGGCGCAGGCACTCGCGCAGGCGGTCCTCGACGGCGCGCTGGTTCTTGGCTTCATCCATGTCGATGAAGTCC
>DAIDHU010000167.1 GCA_027451915.1 Thiomonas sp.
GAGCACGTGCAGGCCCTGGTCGCGGTAGTACTCGGCCAGCGCGGTGGCCAGGCGGGCCCCGCGGATGCGCGACAGGGCCGGCGCGTCGGCGGGCACGGCCACCACCACGGCGCGCCGCAGTCCCTGCGGCCCCAGGATGTCCTCGATGAATTCCTTGACTTCGCGCCCGCGCTCGCCGATCAGGCCGACCACGATGACATCCGCCGTGGTGTTGCGCGCCATCATGCCCAGCAACACGCTCTTGCCCACGCCGCTGCCCGCGAACAGGCCCATGCGCGCCCCGCGCCCGACCGTGAACAGCGCATTGATGGCGCGCACGCCCACGTCCAGCGGCTGGCGCACCAGGGCGCGCTCCAGCGGGTTGATGGGTGGAGTGCTCAGGCTGGTGAAATCCCCCGCCAACAGCGGACCGAGACGGTCCAGCGGTCGCGCGTCGGCATCCAGCACCCTGCCGCACAGCTCCATGCCCGCGGGCACGCGCAGGTCTCCGGGCACGGGCATCACCCGAGCGCCCGGCGCCAGCCCCTGCATGTCTCCGCTGGCCATGAGCTGCACGTTGTCGCCGTGGAAGCCCACCACCTCGGCGCTGACCCGGCGGTTGCCGTCGGTGCGGATCAGGCAGCGCGCGCCCAGGCTGAGGTCCAGGCCCTGCGCCTCCAGGATCAGGCCGCGCACCCGCACCAGACTGCCGCTGGGCACCAGCGGCAGGTCGCCGGCCGCGCGCAGGCGCCGGTACAGCGTGCCCAGGCGGGCCAGGGCCTGCGGCGAACCCACGGTGGGCGCGCTCACAGCGAACCCTCCTCGAACAGGCGCGCCATGACCTGGCGCCAGCGCTCCTCGAGGCGCAGGTCCAGCTCGGCCTGGGCGTCGCGCACGCGCCAGCGGCGCTCGGGATGCGCGCGCGCGGCCTCGGGGCCGGCGCCCAGCACCAGGTCGCCGCGCTGCAGCGTGGGGTCGGCCACCAGGCCCATGCCGCCTTCCTCGAGTTCGGGGGCGAGCTCGCCCAGCAGCGCGGCGTCGTCAGGGTGCAGGCGCACCCAGGGCACGCCGGCTCGAGCCGGAAAGGCCGCCAGGGCCTTTTGCAGCACGTCCAGCACCTGCTGCGGCTGGGTGCGCAACTCGTGCACGATCACCTGGCGCGCCAGTTCCATGGCCAGCGCGACCAGCGAGGCCTCCAGTTCGGCATCCAGCGCGGCAGCCGCCGTGCCCAGGCGCTGGGTCAGCGCCCGCAGGGACTCCAGCTCGGCCTGCGCCTGCTGGCGCCCGGCCTGCAGGCCGCCGGCGCGCCCTTCCTGATAGCCTTGCTCGAAGCCCTCGCGCCGGCCCTGTTCCCGCGCCGACTCGAACACCGCCTCGAGCTCGCGCGCGGTAGGCAGGGGCGGTGAGCCCGCCGCGCCCGCGCGGCCGGCCTCGCGCGCGCTGGCGCCGCCCAGCTCGGGCGCCTCCCAGGCGCGGGCCTTGCCGGCCGATTCCTTCGGAATGATCATCGGCGCGCTCCGCACGCGCCCGTCGGGCGGGCATGCATGACGGGATCAGCCCACCATCGCCTCGGCGCCGCCGCCGCCGAGCTGGATCTGGCCGGCCGCCTCCAGGCGCGTGGCCACCTGCAGGATCTCCTTCTGGGCCGCCTCGACCTCGGTCAGGCGCACCGGCCCCTTGGCCTCCATGTCGTCGCGCATCATCTCCGCGGCGCGCTTGGACATATTGCCCAGGAATTTCTCCCGCAGCGGCGCGTTGGCGCCCTTGAGGGCCACGATCAGGGTCTCGGAGGAGATCTCGCGCAGCATGGTCTGCATGCTGCGATCGTCGACGTTGATCAGGTCGTCGAACACGAACATCTGCTCCTGCACCTTGCCCGCCAGATCCTCGTCCTGCGAGCGCATGTGGTCCATGATCGTGTTGGACAGCGAGGTATCCAGGCGGTTGAGCACCTCGGCGGCGATCTTGGGCCCGCCCATCGCGCTGACCTGCACGCTCTGGGAATCGCCCGACAGCAACTCGTCCAGCGCGTCGTTGAGTTCGCGCAGGGCGCTGGGCTGCAGCCCGTCCAGGTTGGCCAGGCGCAACATCGCCTCGCTGGCCAGGCGTTCGCCGAGGAACTGCAGGACCTCGGCGGCCTGGTCCGCGTCGATGTACGACAGGACCAGCGCGACCACCTGCGGGTGTTCCAGCTTGATCAGCTCGGCCACGGCGCGGGGTTCGAGCCACTTCAGGTTTTCCAGGCCGGTCGACTCGCCGCCGTGCAGGATGCGCTCGATCAGCGAATTGGCCCGGTCCCCGCCCAGGGCCTTGGTCAAGGCGGCGCGCAGGAACTGATCGGCCCCCAGGCCCAGGGAGGTCTGGCGCTCGAGCTTGTCGCGGAACTCGCGCATCACCGAATGCGCCTGGTCGGTACTCACGCGCCCCAGGCGCGACATGGCCACGCCCAGGCGCTGCACCTCGCGCGGAGCCAGGTGCTTCATCACTTCCGCGGCCTGGTCCTCGCCCAGGCTGAGCAGGAGCACGGCGGCGCGCTCCAGCCCCTTGAGCTCGTCCTCCTCACTGGCCATCGGCAAGCCACTCCTTGACCACCTGCGCGGCGCGCCGCGGGTCCTGCTTGGCAAGCTCGCGCGACACGGCGGCGTCGTTCTCGAAGGTGTTGCTCAGGTGCACCACCTCCGGCGCGAGCTCGCCGGGGGCCGCACCCGCGCCACGCCCCGCCTCGCCGCGCTCGTCGGACTCGCCCTGCTCGTCCTCGTCACGCGCCGACGGAGTCGCCAGTCGTCGCACCGCGCGGTAGATCAGCAGGCCGAAGATCAGGGCCAGCAGGTAGGGAATCGCCTCGCGCACCGGATCCCAGACGGCCGGCGAGCGCCACAAGGGCAAGGCCGCCGGCTGCGTCTCGGAGCCGCCGCCGAAGGGCATGCTCAC
>DAIDHU010000168.1 GCA_027451915.1 Thiomonas sp.
GGTCCGCGCCCCGGTGGCCGTCACCTCGCCGCTGGCCTCGCCCTGGCGCACGATCGAGCCGGTGTAGGCGCTGTGCCCGGGTGTGGCGTCGACGGCCAGGGATTCTCCGGTCAGCGCCGACTGATCCAGCGCGACCGCGCCGTCGAACAGCGCCAGGTCGGCAGGCACGATGTCTCCGGCCCGCACATGCACGATGTCGCCGGGAACCAGCTGGGCGGCCGGCACGCGGCTCCAGGCCGCGTCGCGCAGCACCCGGGCGTTGACCTGCAGTTGCCGGCGCAACAGCGCCAGCGCGTCGCTGGCGCGCCGCTCCTGCACGTAGGCCACCACGGCGTTGAATCCGAGCAGGAAGCCGATGACCAGGGCCTCCTGGCCGCGATGCAGCAGGATCTGCAGGACGATCACCGCCTCCAGCATCCAGGGCACCGGGCCCCACAGCTTGCCCAGCAACTGCAGCCACCACGCGGTGGCGGAGGGCTCGATCGCGTTCGGCCCGAAGCGCAGCGCGCGACGCTGCACCTCCGCGGAGTCGAGCCCTCGGGAGCGATCGGTCGGGGCCGGGCCGGCCGCGGGCGCCTCGGGAAGCTGTGTCATGGAGGACATCGAAGCATCGGGGCGTCGCCCGCGTGGAGTGGGAGCCTTGATCTTAGGATGTCCCGAGGACGCCTCGATGCGGCTTCGGGGCAGGCCCCGCGCCAACCATTATTTGTTTACGGTGAATTGATTTACCATCAACGCACTACACGATCCGCACTGCCCAACCCCTTCCCCCTTCGGAGACCCCCAGATGCAGCAGGGCGACAAGGCACAACGCGCCATCCAGTCCATCGAAGTCGGGGGCCGCCTGCTGCTGGTGCTGGCCGACAGCGCCGAGCCGCTGGCGTTGAAGGACCTGGCCGCGCGCGCGGGGCTGAGCGCCTCGCGCGCACACCCCTACCTGGTCAGTTATGCGCGCCTGGGCCTGGTCGAGCAGGAGCAGCTGGGCGCTCGCTATCGCCTGGGGCCGGCGGCGCTGCGCATGGGGCTGACCTGCCTGCACCAGCTCGATCCGATGCGCGAGGCCGAGCCCGTGATCCAGGAACTCGCCGCGCAGACGGGGCACGCCGTGATGCTCGCGGTATGGGGCAATTTCGGGCCCACGGTGGTGCGCCTGATCGAGGCGCGTCAGGCCCTGCACATCGCCCTGCGCGTGGGCAGCGTGATGGCCCTGCTGGAAACCGCCACCGGCCGTGCCTTCGCGGCCACGCTGCCGGCCGAGCGCCTGGTCGAGCCCGCGGGGCCCTTTGGCGATGCGGCCTCGAACGCCCGCGCCTCGGGACGAGGCCTCTCGGCGCGGGAGTTGCAGGCCGTGCGCGCCGAAATGGCCGTCCATGGCGTCACGCGCGCGGCCGGAAGCCCCCTGCCGGGGGTCAACGCCTTCAGCGCCGCGGTCTTCGACCACGAGGGCACGGCCGTGCTGGTCCTCACCGCGCTGGACCATGCCGATCGCCTGTCGCCGGATTGGGACGGGCCCGCGGCATGTGCCGTGCGCGAGGCGGCGGCACGCATCTCCCAGCGCCTGGGGCTTCGCGGCCCGGCCCGCTGATCCGCTCAGCGC
>DAIDHU010000169.1 GCA_027451915.1 Thiomonas sp.
CGCTTCGCCGAGCGCTTCCCCGGCGAGCGTCTGGCCCTGTTGCACAGCGGCCTGGCCGAAGCCGAGCGCTTCGACCACTGGGCCGCCGCCCACGGCGGGCGCGCCCGCATCATCCTGGGCACGCGCCTGGCCGTGCTGGCCAGCCTGCCGGGACTGGCCCTCGTGGTGGTCGACGAGGAGCATGATCCCTCCTACAAGCAGCAGGAGGGTGCGCGCTATTCCGCGCGCGACCTGGCCGTGTGGCGTGCGCGCCAGCGCGGGGTCCCCGTGCTGCTGGGGTCGGCCACGCCCTCGCTGGAGTCCTGGCATGCCGCCGCCCAGGGGCGCTACGGCCTGTTGCGCATGCGGCAGCGCGCCAGCGGCGTGCTGCCGCGCGTGCGTCTGCTGCCCAGCCACCATGATCCCCTGCTGCGCGCCGGCGGGCCGATCGGGCAGATCCTGTTCGATGCCATCACCCAGCGCCTGCGCCAGGGCGAGCAAAGCCTGCTGTTCCTCAATCGCCGCGGCTACGCCCCGGTGTTGTGCTGCCCCGACTGTGGCTGGAAGTCCGACTGCCCGCATTGCGACGCGCATCTGGTCTACCACCGCAACGACCGCAGCCTGCGCTGCCATCATTGCGGACACCGCGAATCCGTGCCGCGCGCCTGCCCCGACTGCGGCAGCCTCGACCTGCAACCGCTGGGCCGCGGCACCCAGCGCGTGCAGGAGGCGCTGGCGGCGCTTTTTCCGCAGGCACGCATCGCGCGCATCGATGCCGACACCGCCTCGCGCAAGGGGCAGGCGGAGGCGGGCTTCGCGCAGGTCCATGCCGGCGAGGTGGACATCCTGGTGGGCACCCAGATGGTCACCAAGGGGCACGACTTCCAGCGCGTCAGCCTGGTCGCCGCGCTCAACCCCGACGCGGGCCTGTTCAGCCACGACCCGCGCGCGCCCGAGCGCCTGTTCGCGCAACTCGTGCAGGCGGCCGGACGCGCCGGCCGCGCCGGCGGCTCCACGCTGGAGCCGCAGATGCTGGTGCAGACCGCCTACCCGGAGCACCCGCTGTACCAGGCGCTGCAGCGCAACGACTATGCCGGCTTCGCCGAACGCGAATTGCTGGAACGCAGGCGCGCGGGCATGCCGCCTTTCAGCTTCCAGGCCCTGCTGCGCGCCGAGCATGCGCGCGAGCAGCGTGTGCAGGAGTTCATCGAACAGGCGGCCGGGCTGGCCGCGACCCTCGCGCCCGAAGGCTCACCCACGGTGTATCCGCCGGTGCCCGCCAGTCTGGCCAGGCTGGCGGGCGTGCATCGCCTGCAACTGCTCGTGGAGGCCCCGCGCCGCGCCGTGCTGCACGGCTTTCTCGCGCGCTGGCGCGAGGCCCTGCAGGCGCTGCGCGGCGGCGTGCGCTGGGCGATCGACGTCGATCCGACGGAATTCTGAGTCGCCCGCGGGGGCGCGCATCCGCGCCCCCGGGGCCGTCGCCGCGCGGCGGCGGCCTCAGTGGGGCAGCGCCGCGTCGAGGGGCGCCGGCCGGGGTGCGGGCGCGGATTGCGCCGCCCCTCGCCACTCCTGCAGCAAGGCTTCCCACTGGGGCAGCACCTGTTCCATGCTGCGTTGCTTCACCGGCCCGTAGCCGGCGATGCGCGAGGGCAGCTCGGCGACGCGCACCGCCAGATCCAGGTTGTCGGCCCGCAGCTGGCCCAGCAGTTGCTCGACCGTGTCGCGGTAGCGCTGGATCAGCGCGCGCTCGGCGCGCCGCTCCTCGCTGCGCCCGAAGGGGTCCAGCGCGCTGCCGCGCAGGACCTTGCCGTGGCGCAGCAGGCGCAGCGCGCTGCCCATCCAGGGCCCGAACTCGAGCTTGCGCGGGCGCCCGTCGGGGCCGGGGCGGCTGAACAGCGGCGGCGCCATGTGGTAGCGCAGCTTGAAGTCTCCGTCGAACTGTTCGCGCAGCGCCTTGGCGAAGGAGGGGTCGCTGTGCAGGCGCGCGACCTCGTATTCGTCCTTGTAGGCCATGAGCTTGAACAGCGTGCGCGCCACGGCCTCGCTCAGGCGCTTGCTGCCCAGGGCCGATTCGGCCCGGGCCACGCGGTCCACCAGGTCCCGGTAGCTGCTGGCGTAGGCGGCGTTCTGGTAGCCGACCAGGAATTCGCTGCGTGTGCGCACGAGCTCGTCCAGTCCGGGCCGGCGCGCGAAGGCGATGACCTGCTCGGTGGCACCCAGCGCGGCCAGCTGCTGCGGATGCGCGGCCGCCTGGCGTCCCCACTCGAAGGCCGCCTTGTTCTGCGCCACCGCGACCTCGTTGAGCTCGATGGCGCGCAGCAGGGATTCGCGGCGCAGCGGGATCCAGCCCTTTTGCCAGGCGAAGCCCAGCATCATCGGGTTGGCATAGATGCTGTCGCCCAGCACGCGCCGCGCCAGCGCGTCGGCATCGAAGCCGGCCACCTGCTGCGCGCCCACGGCCTGCTCCAGCGCCTGGTGGCAGGCCGCCGCCGGGAATTGCCACTGCGGCTGGTGCACCAGCGCCGCGGTCGGCGCGCCGTGGGTGTTGAGCGCGATGAAGGTGCGGTCCTTGCGCACCCGCGCCAGGGTCTCGCGGTCGGCGGCGACGATGGGGTCGCAGCCCAGCACCAGCTCGGCCTCGGCCATCGCGATGCGCGTGGTGTGGATCTGCGCCGGATCGTCGGCGATGAGCACGTGGCTCCAGGTCGCGCCGCCCTTTTGCGCCAGGCCCGCGGCGTCCTGCGTGACAATGCCCTTGCCCTCGATGTGCGCGGCCACGCCCAGCAACTGTCCGATGGTGATGACCCCGGTGCCGCCGATGCCGGCCACCAGGATTCCGTAGTTGCCTCCGCCGGCGCGGTCGGCCTTCACCGGCTCCGGCACCTGCGGCTCGGCCAGCGCGGGCAGCGCCTCCAGGCTGGGCGCGGCGGCCGCCGCGGCCTTGCGGGGTTTGGCCCCCTCCAGCGACACGAAACTCGGGCAGAAGCCCTTCAGGCAGGAAAAGTCCTTGTTGCAGCTGCTCTGGTTGATGGTGCGCTTGCGCCCGAATTCGGTGTCCAGCGGTTCGACCGAAAGGCAGTTGCTCTGCTCCGAGCAATCCCCGCAGCCCTCGCACACCAGCGGGTTGATGGCCACGCGGCGGTCGGGTTCGGCCAGGGTGCCGCGCTTGCGGCGGCGGCGCTTCTCGGTGGCGCAGGTCTGGTCGAAGATCAGCACCGTGGTGCCGGCGATCTCGCGCAGCCGGCGCTGCACGGAGTCGAGTTCGTCGCGGTGCTGCACGCTCACGCCGGGGGCGAGGTCGCGCACCTCGCGGTATTTCCCGGGCTCGTCGCTGAGCACGACGATCTCGCGCACGCCTTCGGCGTGCAGCTCGCGACTGATCTGGCCCACGCTGAGCTGCCCCTCCACGGGCTGCCCGCCGGTCATCGCCACGGCGCCGTTGTAGAGGATCTTGTAGGTGATGTTCGCGCCGCTGGCGATGGCCTGGCGGATGGCCAGCAGCCCGGAGTGGTAGTAGGTGCCGTCGCCGAGATTGGCGAACACGTGCTGGTCGGTGGTGAACGGCGCCTGGCCCACCCAGGCCGCGCCTTCGCCGCCCATCTGGCTGAAGGTGGAGGTGGAGCGATCCATCCACACCACCATGTAGTGGCAGCCGATGCCGGCCATGGCGCGCGAGCCTTCCGGCACGCGGGTGCTGGTGTTGTGGGGGCAGCCCGAGCAGAACCATGGAGGGCGCTTCTCGCTGGGCGGCGACTCGGCCAGCGCGCGCTCCTTGGCCTCGATCAGCGCCACGCGCTCGCGCACCCGGCGTTGCAGCTCCTGCGGCGCCTGCGCCAGCAGCCCCAGGCGCTCCAGGCGCGAGGCGATGGCGCGGGCGATCACCGCCGGGTCGAGGTCGGCCTTGGCCGGCAGCAGCCAGTTGGCGCCCGGGTTGGGCTGGCTCCATTCGCCGCCGCTGAGGTCGCCGGGCTGTTCGTCGAACTTGCCGATCACGTTCGGCCGAACGTCCTCTCGCCAGTTGTACAGCTCCTCCTTGAGCTGGTACTCGATGATCTGGCGCTTTTCTTCGATCACCAGGATTTCCTGCAGTCCCGTGGCGAATTCACGCGTGATGTGGGCTTCCAGGGGCCACACCACCGCCACCTTGTGCACGCGCAGGCCCAGTTGCGCGCATGCGCGCTCGTCCAGCCCGAGGTCGGCCAGCGCCTGGCGGGTGTCGTTGTAGGCCTTGCCCGAGGCCATGAGCCCCAGGCGCGCGTTCGGGCTGTCGATCACCGTCTGGTTCAGGCGGTTCGCGCGCACGTAGGCCAGCGCCGCGTACCACTTCACGTCCATCAGGCGCGCTTCCTGGCTCAGCGGATCGTCGGGCCAGCGGATGTGCACCCCGCCCTCGGGCATGGGGAAGTCCTCGGGCAGGATGATGCGCACCCGCTCGGCCGACACGTCCACCGAGGCCGAGGATTCCACCACCTCCTGAATGGTCTTCATGCCGGCCCACAGGCCGCTGTAGCGACTCATCGCCAGCGCATGCAGCCCCAGGTCCAGGATGTCCTGCACGTTGCTGGGGAAGAACACCGGGAAGCCCACCGCCTTGAACACGTGGTCGCTCTGGTGCGCCGCGGTGGAACTCTTGGCGACATGGTCGTCGCCGGCCACCGCGATGACCCCGCCGTGGCGCGCGGTGCCGGCCATGTTGGCGTGCTTGAACACATCGCCGCAGCGGTCCACGCCCGGGCCCTTGCCGTACCAGATGCCGAACACGCCGTCGAAGCGCTTGGTCTGGGGGTACAGATCCAGCTGCTGGCTACCCCACAGCGCGGTGGCGGCGAGTTCCTCGTTGACCCCCGGCTGGAACACGATGTCGTGCTCGGCCAGCAGTTTGCGCGCCTTCCACAGCGCCTGGTCGTAGCCTCCCAGGGGCGAGCCGCGATAGCCGCTGATGAAGCCCGCGGTGCGCAGGCCGGCGAGCTGGTCGCGCTTGCGCTGCAGCAGCGGCAGGCGAACCAGCGCATGGATGCCGCTCATGAAGGCGCGGCCGGATTCCAGGGTGTACTTGTCGTCGAGACGGATGGTCTCCAGGGCTCGACGGACGGCTTCGGGCAGCGCTGCGTTCATGGCGCTTATCTCCTCAATGTGCGACTCGATGCGCAACGGCCGTCCCCCGCCACGGTGGTGGCAGGTGGTTCGCGACTGGCTCGGCAGGGTGGCGCCGCGCCCGCCACGGGGCGGGCTTCGTGGGCCCGCCCTGCGGTCGTCTCTCAGCCGGCCATCCTAGTCGGGCGCCCGGCGCTTGCCAACCGGAGCAGCCCCGATGCGCGGCGCGGGCCGCGCCGGGCGATCAGCGTTGTTCCAGGCACAGCACGGCGCTGCCCGGGCTGCGCAGGTTGGTGATGGTGGCCTGGCGGCCCTTGAACCACACCTGCACTTCGCCATTGGCGTAGCGCGCACCGTCGGCGGCCACGGTCTGCTCGAGTTGCAGCACGCCCAGTGCCGTGCTCATGGTCACGCTGACGTCGCCGAAACTGGCCAGGAAGGAGGTGCCATCATTGCACACGTAGCGCGTGGCCCCGGG
>DAIDHU010000170.1 GCA_027451915.1 Thiomonas sp.
GGCAGCCTGGCGCTGCGCGGGCGGGTCGACGCGCGCGCCACCCCGCTGGGCGACGAAGGGGCTGTGCTGGCCCTGCTCGGCTGAGCCCCCGGGCCCGCGCCCCCCGGGAATACGGGGCCTGGATGTCGATCCGCCGCCCTGGCGGCGACATAGACCGAGATTGCGCGGTTGACAAAGCGCAGGAAATCAGAAATAGTACGACCGTTCGTTTTCTTCCCGCTGCCAACCGAGACGCAGTGATCGTGTCGACTTCCCGCAGGGCCCCCGCTCCTTCTTCCGAGTCCTCCCCCGAGGCCGCCGCGCTCGCCGAGCCGGCCGGCAAGGGGCGGCAGACCCGGCGCGCGATTCTCGACTGCGCCTTGCAGATGGCCGGGCGCATCGGGCTCGAAGGCCTGTCCATCGGGGTGCTGGCCGATCGCATGCACATGAGCAAGTCGGGGGTCTTCGCCCACTTCGGCTCGCGCGAGGAACTGCAGATCTCGGTCATCCGGCATTACCACGAGTTGTTCGAATCGGCGGTGTTCCTGCCGGCGCTGGAACAGCCTCGCGGCCTGCCGCGCCTGCACGCCATGTTCCATCGCTGGCTGCAACAGGTCAGCCTCGAGGTGGAAAGCGGGTGCATCTACATCTCGGGCGCCGTCGAGTTCGACGATCGTCCAGGCCCGGTTCGCGACGCGCTGGTGCTGATGGTGCAGACCTGGCAATCGGCCTTGCGCCGGGCGATCGAGCAGGCCGTGCAGGCCGGCCACCTGCGTGCGGACACGCCGGTGCAGCAGGTGCTGTTCGAGTTGCACGGGCTGATCCTGGCGCTGCATCACGACGCTCGCCTGTTGCAGATTCCCGATTGCGCGGACCTGGTGCGCAGTGCCTACCTGCGCGTGCTCACGCCGTGGACCACTCCGCAGGGCGAGCAGATGCTGCGCGGCCTGCAGGCCGCCTCCGGCTGAGCCCTGTCCGAACCCTTTCCGAATTGATCCCTTCATCCCCAGGAGAATCGCCATGCCCCGCTACACCCCGCCGCTGCGCGACATGCAATTCGTCATGCACGAAGTGCTGGAGGTCGTGCCGGCGCTGCGTGAGCTCGCGGCCCATGCCGACATCGACGCCGAGCTCATCGACCAGGTCTGCGAGGAAGCTGGCAAGTTCTGCGCCGACGTGCTGTTCCCGCTGAATCTCAGCGGTGACGCCGAGGGCTGCCGCTACGACGCCGCCACGCACGCCGTGAGCACCCCGAAGGGCTATCGCGAGGCCTGGCAGCAATACGTGGAGGCCGGCTGGCCGCTGCTGACCGCGGCGCCTGAATACGGCGGCCAGGGGCTGCCCCATCTGGTGGGCAGCGCGGTGCATGAAATGGAGAACGCCGCCAACCAGGCCTGGACCATGTACCCGGGCCTGACCCAGGGCGTGGTCGAGTTGCTGGGAACCCATGGCAGCCAGCAGCAAAAGGATCTGTACCTGCCGCGTCTGGCGGCCGGACAGTGGACCGGCACCATGTGCCTGACCGAGCCCCATTGCGGAACCGATCTGGGCCTGATCCGCACCAAGGCGGCGCCGCAGGCCGACGGCTCGTACCTGCTGTCGGGCCAGAAGATCTTCATCTCCAGCGGAGAACACGACCTGGCTTCCAACATCGTGCACATGGTGCTGGCCAAGCTGCCCGACGCGCCCGAGGGCTCGAAGGGCATCTCGCTGTTCGTGGTGCCCAAGTTCCTGCCCGACGCCAGCGGCGAGCCGGGCGAGCGCAACGGCATC
>DAIDHU010000171.1 GCA_027451915.1 Thiomonas sp.
CCGGCGGCACAGGCCGCCCCCGTGTACTGGTCGGTCAACGTCGGCGTGCCCGGCGTGTGGGCCGGCGTGGCGGCACCGGCGCCGGTGGTCGTGGCCCCGCCTCCGGTGGTCTACTACCCCCGCTACGCCCCGGTGTACCGCCCGGTCTACCGACCCGTCTACGGCTACCCCGGCCCCTGGGCCGGCGGCTGGCACCGCTGGGGCGACCGCGACTGGCATGACCGCGACGACTGGCACGACGACGACCGCTGAGCCCGAAGCACCGGGAGCCCCGCGAGGCTCCCGAGCGCCGCGCGCGGCCCGGACCGCGCGTGGCCCATGCCCCCGCGGCCCGATGGCACGCGAGGGCCCCGCACCTGCGTTCAGGACGCCGCAGCCCGCGCTGCCTCCAGCCCTGCCGGTGTCCCGCCCGCGTGGTCCCGATCCGGACGCTGCCAGGGATCGACGTGGGTCATCAGGTTGAGCACCCGATGACGCCGCATCACCCGCTCGCGAGCCGACACGGCGATCTCGTGGCCCTGCTCCACGCTCAGCAGGGCATCCACCTCGATATGCGCGTCGGCGACGATCATGTCGCCCATCTTGCGCGTGCGCAGGTCGTGCACTCCCTGCACCCCCGGGGTCTGCAGCAGCGTGTCGCGGATGGCCAGCACCTCCTGGTCGTCCACGGCGCGGTCCATCAGGTCGTGCAGCGCGTCCCAGGCGAAGCCCCAGCCCATGCGCGCGACCATCAGGCCCACGATCAGCGCGGCGATGGGGTCCAGCAGCGAGTAGCCGGCCAGGTTGCCGATCAGGCCCACGCCGACCACCAGCGAGGAGGCCGCGTCCGAGCGCGCGTGCCAGGCATTGGCCACCAGCATGCTCGATTTCACCCGCTTGGCCGCCGCCAGCATGTAGCGGAACAGCCCTTCCTTGGCCAGCAGCGTGGCCCCGGCCACCCACAGGGCCACCACGTGCACCCGCGCCACGCCGGCGGGTGACTCCAGCTTGAGCACCGCGGCCCAGAGCATGCCCGCACCCACCAGCAACAGCAGCAGGCCCAGCGCCAGCGAGGCCCCGGTCTCGAAGCGCTGATGCCCGTAGGGGTGATCCAGGTCGGCGTCCTTGCTGCCGTGGTGGCTGGCCAGCAGCACCACGAAATCAGCCACCAGGTCGGAGGCCGAATGCACGCCGTCGGCCACCAGGCCCTGCGAGCCCGACACCAGGCCCACCAGCACCTGTCCCACCGACAGCACCAGGTTCACCGCCACGCTGACCCAGGTGCTGCGGCTGGCCACACGCGATCGCTCGGCCACGCTGGAGGGGCTGTCTTCGGATGTCGGGGCCAGGTCTTCGAATCGCATGGTTCTGCACCGGAAAAAATTGCCAGCATCTATTGTCGCCCGACCCTGACCCCGGCCCACTGCCCCGCGACCCGGCGCCCACCGCGCCTGTACCGCGCCTGTATCGCGCCACTACTGCACGATCTGCCAGGTCCCGTCGGGCTGGCGGCAGGCCGTGCCGTACACGGTGTCGGCCTCGCCGCCGACGGTCGCGCGCATGCGGAACTCGCGGCAGGGCCCCTGCGCCGTCTCGTAGGTGCGCGTGGGCGTCACCGCGTAGATGTCGCCCGTGTCCGGGTTGCGCCAGCGCCCCGGGCTGCCGGTGGGATAGGTCTCGAACACCTGGGCCGCGCGCACCCGGTCCTGCTCGTCCATGTGGCGCCCGATATTGGCGCCGGCCACGCTGCCCAGCAGGGCGCCCAGCACCACCGCCGCGACCTGCCCGGAGCCTCGACCCACCGTCGAGCCCGCCGCGGCACCCACCGCGCCACCCAGCAGCGCGCCGCCCTGTTCCTGGTTCATCGCGCAGCCGGTCGTCAGCGCCGCGGCGAGCAGCGCCGCGCCAAGGCGCGGATTCCGCATGTCCATGATCATCTCCTGCAAAAAAAACAGGCACGGAGGGGGACACCGTGCCTGCAAAGTGCCCGGGCGCCGCACGACACCCGGGCCGCTCGCCAACCTGTGGTTCAGGATCCCAGGGCCAGCACGCCCATCACCAGCGGGTCGGGCTGCTGCACCCTCCAGGGCCCGGGGAAATACGTCGCATACACGCCGGCCCAGCTTTCCTGCGCCGCGTTCAGCGACGACACACTGATGGCCAGCCAGCCGCCGCGCAGGGCCTCGCGCTCCATGCTCACCGCGCTCACGGTCGAAGCGGCGGGAGCCGCGGGGTCGATGACCGACATGTCGTCGCCCAGCGCCACCAGCTTGAACACCGCGCCCATGCCGCTGCCCGACAGGGCCGAGCCGTAGATCCCGGAGGCCGCGACCGGACCCGTGCCGCCGGCCGGCTGGTTCAGGGCGCCCTTGAACAACACGCCGTGGGCCCCGTCCACCGCCGTGAAGGCCGAGGCGCGCCAGCGCGGGGGCTCGGCATCCGTGGGCCCGGAGCTGCCGCCTTCCGCGGAGGAACCACCCGATCCGCCCGAGCCGGACGAGCCGGTGGTGGCCGGTGCGCCCGAGAAGGTCCAGAACAGCAGGTCCTGGAACTGCTCGCCGCTGCCTGCGCGCGCCGCCATCCACAGCTTGCCGCTGGTGGTGTCGTAGACGAAGATGCCCTGGTTCACCGGCTCCGGCAGATTCGCCATCCCGCCGGGGTACTGGCCGTTGCAGGCGTTGGTCAGGTCCTTGTTGCCGTCGGTCGGGCACTTCAGCGCGATGGTTCGCATCTGCTGCGGGTCCTGGGTATCCCAGGCGCCCCAGAAGGACACGTAGCGTCCGTCATAGCCCAGGCCCTCGCCGATCTGGCTGAAGGTCGGCGGGCTGCTGGCGCCGGACATCGGCGGCAGGGGCGCGCCGGTGGAGTCGGGCACCTGGGTGACACCGATGCTCACCAGCGGGCTCAGCGCCGGATCGGGCGCCACGTTGGCCAGATACAGGCCGCCGGCCGTCGGCGCGTTCTCGTTGTCCAGGCCCACGAACACCACCTTGCCTCCCGCGGCGCTGGGCGGCGCGGTCGAGCCGAAGGGCGCCGAGGCACCCGGGATCAGCGTGGTCGAGTCCGCGATGCGCTGCACCGGCGCGTTCGGGGTGTTCAGGTCACGGTAATAGACCCCCGTGCGCGAGGTGCTGCCGTCGGTGTAGTTGCCCTTGAACACCACGTAGCGCCCCTGGGTCACCGAAGGCGAGCCCGGGAACTGGTCGAAGCGCGTTCCCGGGGTCGTCGCGCCCGGCACCTGCATGTAACTGAAATCCGCCACGCCGCCCAGCAGGTTCACCGCCGTGCCCAGGGCCTTGGGCATCGTGGCATACACGCCCGTGGTTCCCAGCTGGGTGCCGTCCGCGAGGGTCCACACCGGCTTGGACTGGCCGCGCGTGGCGATCACCGCCGAATCGATGTCGATGCGCGGGATGGACGGGAACTCGGTGAACAGCGCCCCGGTGTTGTTCGGCTCCGGCACCTGGAAGTTGGTGTCGGCCACCGTGTACATCTTCGGGCGGGGCGTGCAGGCGTCGAGCGCGAACACGCCTCGACTCATGCTGCCTCCGCCGGTGTCGCGCGCGCGGCCCCGGAACACCACCATGCCCGAGTTGTTGACCGAGGGCTGGTTGTAGCTGAAAAAGGCCACCGAAGCCGAATCGGGGACCAACGTATTGTTGTCCGACAGGGTCTTCCAGGTGCCGATGACGTCCTTGCCCGGCGTGCACATGGCGAGCTGGTCGCCCGGCACGTAAGGCGTGTACGAGGTGCTGCCGGATCCGCCGCCGCAAGCCGCCAGCAAGGCGGTACCCAGGGCTGCGGAACCCAGCAAGGCGGTGCGGAGGGTGTGGGGCTTCATGATGGCACTCCCGGTCTCGGGTAGTTTGCGGCCCTTCGCGGCGAGCGTGCCGCGAAGGCGTGGGCCGTGTCAGCGGCTGATGCGGTCGCGGTCCTGGTCCTGGTCGCGATCACGATCCTGATCCTGGTCGTGGGTGCGATCCTGGTCCATGGTCTGGTCCTGGGTCCGGTCGCGGGTCTGGTCCTGGGTCCGGTCCCGGGTCTGGTCCTGGGTCCGGTCGCGGGTCTGGTCCTGGGTCTGGTCCTGGGTCTGGTCCTGGGTCTGGTCCTGGGTCCGCTCCTGGGTCCGCTCCTGGGTCTGCTCCTGGGTCTGCTCGCGTGTGCGGGTCTGATCCAGGTCCTGCTGCTGGCTCTGGGCGGGCGATGCCTGGCCGGGGCCGGGCCCATGGCCCGCCGAGCCCGCGGCTCCCAGACCCGCGCCGGCACCGGCGCCGCCGCCGGCCCCACCGCCACCGCCACCGCCGCCACCACCACCACCGCCGCCGCTGGCGAGGGCCGCCACGGGAAGCGCCAGTCCGGCGCACAACGCGGCCACCACCAGGCGGCGCGCGGGCGAGGTTTGCTGTTTGTTCATGATGGACTCCTTCGGCTGCACGATCGAATGACCGTATGCACCCTTTGTAGGAGTTGTCACATTTCATTACATTGTGCCGCATCAAGAACACGCACACTCCGCCGGGTACCGGCGCCGCTTCCTGCGCCAGATCAGCCCGGGCGCGCGTGGTCCTTGATTTCCGGCGCGGGCATGCCGGGCAGGCCCGGTGCCTGCGCCACCCGGCGCCTCACTCGCCCCTGGCGGCCCGCAGGTAGGGCTCGAGCTCCATGCGCGCGATCTGGTCGCGGTGCACCTCGTCGGGACCGTCGGCCAGGCGCAGGGTGCGCGCGCTGGCATAGGCCTGGGCCAGCCCGAAGTCCTGCGACACCCCGGCGCCGCCATGCGCCTGGATGGCCCAGTCGATGACCTGGCAGGCCATGTTCGGCGCCACCACCTTGATCATCGCGATGTCCTTGCGCGCGGCCTTGTTGCCCAGGCGGTCCATGCGATCGGCCGCGCACAGCACCAGCCAGCGTGCCTGGTCGATGCGCATGCGTGCCTCGGCGATGCGCTCGCGGGTCACCCCCTGCTCGGCCAGGCTGCGCCCGAAGGCGCGCCTCGCCACCACCCGCCGGCACAGGTCCTCCAGCGCGCGCTCGGCCAACCCGATCAGGCGCATGCAGTGGTGGATGCGCCCCGGCCCCAGGCGCCCTTGCGCGATCTCGAATCCACGCCCCTCGCCCAGCAGCATGTTGGAGGCCGGAACCCGCACCCCCTCGAAGCGCACTTCGGCATGCCCGTGGGGAGCGTCGTCGAAGCCGAACACCTCCAGATGCCGCAGCAC
>DAIDHU010000172.1 GCA_027451915.1 Thiomonas sp.
CCACCGTTCCCCATCCCGCCGCGCGCCGCGGCGCCTCCGCCGCCGGGCTCGACCAGGCGGTGCTCGGGCACGTGCTGGGCTACCAGCTGGCGCGCGCCTCCATCCACACGCGCGCGGCCTTCCAGCGCGCCATCGGCGAGCCGCTGCGCCTGCGCCCGGTGGAGTTCACCATCCTGCAATTGCTGCGCCACAACCGCCGTGCCACGCAAAAGCAGCTCGCGCGCGCGCTGGCCATCACGGCGCCGGGCATGACCGTGCTGCTGGACCGCCTGGAGTCGCGCGGGCTGATCCGGCGCGAGCGCAACGAGCACGACAAGCGCTCGGTGTTCGTGCGCCTCGACGAGGCCGGCGAGGATCTGGCGGAGGCTTCCCTGCGCGCCTCGCGCGACATGGAGACCGAGGTGCTGCACGGCCTGTCGGCCGGCGAGCGCCTGATGCTGTTCGAATTGCTGGACCGCGTGGCCCGCGGGGCGCGCTGAGACGACGCGGGCGTTTCGGCCCGGCCTGCGCGCCGGGCTGGGCCGCCGGGCCGCAAGCCCGGCGGGCCCTGCCGGGCTCAGGCGCTGGCTGCCTGCGCGATCGTCTGCTCGGCCGCGATCAGGCGGTCGATGATGCGCCGCGATTGCACCCCTCCGGCATCGATGTTGAGCTTGAGCAGCGAGCGCTGGGGCTGGGCGCTGAGATTGCGCTGCTGGCGCTCGAGCATCTCGCGGTCCTCGGAGAAGATCTTGCCCTGGCCCTCGCGAATGCGCGCGGTCAGCTCGGCGTCGCCCGGCTTGAAATTGCGCGCCATGCCCCAGAAATACCAGTGGGTGGTCTCGGTCTCCGGGGTGATGAAATCCACCACGATGCTCGAGGCCTTGTAGCGGGCATCGGCCTCGTAGCCGCCGTGGCCGGCCAGCGCCACGCCCACCTCGATCATGACATGGCTGGGCGGGGTGAAGCGGCAGATCTGCCAGCGGTCGCAGGGCTGGTCGTCGGGCAACTCGTTGGCGCGCAGCGCCGCCGCCCAGAAGGGCGGGGCCTGGATGCCCTGCATGTGGCGGCTGGTGACCACCGCGTCGCCGTCGGCCTTGGTCTGCGGCACCGATTCCTCGATCTCGCGCTGGCCGATGCTGCCGGCGTGCACGTAGGTCTCGTGGGTCAGGTCCATGAGGTTGTCGATCATCAGCCGGTAGTCGCAGCCGATGTGGTACAGCCCGCCACCATAGGCCCACTCGGGGCTTTGCAGCCAGTCGAAGCGCGGGATCTTCGCCTCGTCGGCCAGATCCGGGCGGCCCGGCCAGATCCAGATGAAACCGTAGCGCTCGACCACGGGGAAGCTGCGGATGGACGGAAAGCCCTGGACCCGCTGGCAGGGCATGGAGCACACGCGCCCGTCCGCCCCCATCTCCAGGCCGTGGTAGCCGCATACCAGGCGCCCTTCGCGCACGAAGCCCAGCGAAAGAGGCGCGCCGCGATGCGGGCAAAAATCCTCCACCGCGGCGACACGGCCCTGGGCGTCGCGGAACAGGGCCACCGCGTGGCCGCACAGGGTGCGCCCCAGCGGCTTGCCGTCGATCTCGTCGGGCGTGCACGCGACGTACCAGGCGTTCTGCACGAACATGGTTCGAATCCTCCGTGAAAACCCCGAGTTCCGATGCCCCGGGAAAGCTTGGTGATTGGATCCAAAGTGAACCATAATTCGCATATATCGTCAAAAGGGTAAGCCCTGAAACGCCTCATTGGATCCAATCCGCATGAGCCAGGATTCCATTCACGTCCTCAGCACCCTGCGCCGGCTGATCTCCGAGGGGCGCTACGCGCCCGGCGAACGCATGGCGGAAATCCCCGTGGCCGAACAGCTCGGGGTGTCGCGCACGCCGGTGCGCCTGGCCTTTCGCACCCTGGAGCAGGAAGGGCTGCTGGAGAAGGCCGGCGCGCGCGGCTACGTGGTCCGGCGTTTTTCCGAGCAGGACGTGATGTGCGCCCTGGAGGTGCGCGGCGTGCTGGAGGGATTGGCCGCCCGGCGCCTGTGCGAGCGCGGGCTGCCGCAGGCCACGCGCCAGCTGCTGGGCGATTGCGTGGCGCAGGGCGCGGCCCTGCTGGCCGGGGGAGAGCTCGGTGCGGCGGCCATCGCGGGCTGGAGCGAGGTCAATGCGCGTTTTCATCACGCGATCATCGACTCCAGCGCCAGCCGTGCCATCGCCGACGCCATCGCCCGCAACGACCATCTTCCGTTCGCGTCCTCGGACTCGATCATCATCGACACCACGCGCCTGGCGCAGGAATACGAGAAGCTGCGCGTGGCGCAGCTGCAGCACTCGCTGGTGCTGGACGCGCTGCTGGCCGGAGAAGGCGCGCGCGCCGAGATGCTGGTGCGCGAGCACGCCTACATCGGGCTGCGCTACGGCCGCCTGCTCGGCCTGGATACACCTGTGTGAAACCCCTCAAGACCTCATGAGCCATCCCCCATCCGAGATCCAGTT
>DAIDHU010000173.1 GCA_027451915.1 Thiomonas sp.
TGGAAAAGACCTCGCTGGCCGACAAGATGGGCCTGCCGCCGCGCGACTACGCCTCGCACGGAGGCTGCCTGCCGCTGCGCGACCCCTCCGGCACGGTCTGGGGCTGCGTGGGCGTCTCCGGGCTGCCGCAGCTGCAGGACCACGAACTCGTGGCCGAGGTGCTGGGCGCGCTGCCGGTGGAGCCGCGGGCATGAGCCGGGAGCACGCGCCGCTGCGCTGGGGCATTCTCTCCACCGCCGACATCGCGCGCCGCAAGGTGCTGCCGGCGATGCTGCGCGCCGAGGGCGTGGAGGTGGTGGCGGTGGCCTCGCGCCAGGCACAGGCCGCGCGCGACATGGCCGCCGAGTTCGGGCTCGCCCGCGCCTGGGGCAGCTACGAGGAGCTCATCGCCGACCCCGGGGTGGAGGTGATCTACAACCCCCTTCCCAACGACTTGCACGTGCCCTGGACCCTGGCCGCGGCGCGCGCCGGCAAGCATGTGCTGTGTGAAAAGCCCATGTCCCTGGACGCCGCCGAACTGGAGGCGCTGCGCGAGGTCTGTGGCCGGGTGCACCTGCGCGAGGCCTTCATGGTGGAGTTCCATCCCCAGTGGACCAGGCTGCGCGAGCTGGTCGCGGCCGGAGAGATCGGCGAGCCCATCACGGCCCACGTGCAGTTCTCCTACTTCAACGCCGATCCCGCCAACATCCGCAACCAGGCGCGAAGCGGGGGCGGGGCGCTGTACGACATCGGCTGCTACGCGGTGTTCGCCGCAGAGTGGTGCTTCGGCGCCCAGCCGCGGCGGGTGATCGCCAGCTTCGATCGCGACCCCGCCTTCGGCACCGACCGCCATGTCAGCGGCCTGCTCGACTTCGGCGCCGGTCGCAGCCTGGGTTTCACCGTGTCCACCCAGTCGGCGCGACGCCAGAGCCTGAGCCTGGTGGGCAGCCGCGGCAGCCTGCGCATGCCGCTGCCCTTCAATGCCCTGCCCGAGGTGCCCTGCGTGCTCGAACTGCAGGGCGAGGCCCAGGATGCCCCGACGCGTCGCATCGAACTGCCGGCGGTGGACCAGTACGGCCTGCAGGCCGAAGCCTTCGTGCGCCAGATCCGCTCGGGCCCACCCGGCGCGGCCTGCCTGGAACAGGCGATGGCGCGCATGCGGGTACTCGACGCCTTGCGCCGCAGCGAGTCCTCCGGGCGCTTCGAGACTCCGTGAAGCCGCCCGGCTCGGCGCGCCGCCTGCGCGCACTGGTGTTCGATCTGGACGGCTTGCTGGTCGATTCCGAGCCCATCTGGCACCGGGTGCGCAGCGCCTACGCGACGGCTCACGGCGTGCGCTGGACCGACGCCGACCGGCGCGCGGTGCTCGGCGGAGAATCTCTGCTGTGGCTGAGCCGCCTGCGCGAGCGCATGGGCGGGCAGCGCGAGCTGGCCGACATCGAATCCGAGGTGGAACAGCTCGTCGCCGAGGCCTACCCCTCGCAGCTGCGCTCCATGCCGGGCGCGCAGGCTCTGCTGGAGCGCATGTCCGGCCGCATTCCCCTGGCGCTGGCCACGGGCTCGCGCCGGCGCATGGCCCTGCTGGCGCTGCGTCTCAGTGGTTTCGAGCAGGTGTTCGACGTGCTGTGCTGCGCCGACGACGTGGCGCGCGGCAAACCCGCCCCCGATCTGTACGAGCTCGCCTTGCAGCGCCTGGGCGTGGCGCCCCGCCACGCGGTGGGCGTGGAGGATTCGAGCAACGGCGTGCGCGCACTCAGCGCGGCCGGGATGGGGGTGATCGCGGTGCCCGCCGCCGAGGGCCTGGAGGCCCCGGTGCGCGCTCTGGTGCACGCCCAGCTCGACCACCTCTCCCATATCGATCTGCCCTTGCTCGAGCAGGTGCTCGAGCGCCGCGATCTCGGAGACCCTCCATGACCCCCATGCCCAGCCTCCCCGAAGGGGTCGTCGAGTTGCGCAGCCGCGAGCTCGCGGCCTGGGTGATTCCCTTCGGCGCGCGACTCATGCAACTGTGGTGGCTGGGCGCACCGGAGGGCCCGCGCCCGCTGAGCCTGGGGTTCGCCTCGCCCGAGGCCTACCGCAAGGACACCATGTCCCTGGGAGCCGTGTGCGGACGCTATGCCAACCGCATCGCCGACGCCGTGCTCGAGCGCGACGGGCGGCGCTGGAAGCTGGACGTCAACCATGCACTGAGCCACTGCCTGCATGGAGGGCGCGCCGGCTTCGGGGTGCGCGACTGGGAGATCGCGGGGCGCGGCGAGTCCGCCTTGCGGTTGCGCCTGCGCTCGCCGGACGGGGACCAGGGCTTTCCGGGAGCCTGCGAGGCCGAGGTGGAATACGCGCTGGAGGACGGCGCGCTGCTGTGGACCGCGAGCGCCCGCACCAGCGCGGCCTGCCCGATCAACCTGGTGCAGCACAGCTACTGGAACCTGGACGCCGCGCCGGACCTGGGCGGCCACCGCATCCAGGTGGCCGCGTCACGCTACCTGCCGGTGGATGCGCGTGAACTGCCGGGAGAGCCGTTGCCGGTGCAGGGCAGTTGGCGCGACTGGCGTGCCGGAGGGCCCATTCCCGCCCAGCGGGTGCCGGAGCTCGACTCGGCCATGCTGCTCGACAGCCCGGCGGGAACCCTGCGCGAGGTGGCGCGGCTGCAGGCCGGGGGCCTGGAGCTGCGCCTGCTCAGCGATCAGGCGCTGCTGCACCTGTACGCTGGGGGCGGCCTGAAGCCCACGCAGACCCCGCTGGGGGTGGAGCACAGGCCCGGCGCGGGGCTGTGCCTGGAGACCGAAGCGTGGCCCAACGGCCCGGCACTGGGGCGGGCCGAGTGGTACGACCCGCAACACCCCTACCGGCACCGCATGCGCCTGGAGTTCGAAGGGGCATGAGCCCCTGCGGACCCGGGTTCAGCGCTGGCGCAGCGCGGCGGCGCGCAGGTCGGCGGCGAAGCCGGGTTGGGCCGCGGCGTAGCGTTCCGAGCGTTCCAGCACCAGGCGGATGTCGCGACGCTGGCGGCGCTCGGTCAGGGCTTGGCGCAGCGAGGCCACCCAATCCAGGCGCGCCAGCGCGGGGGCACGCACGGGGCTACGGGGGAACAGGGGAGCGAGGCTGAGGTTCATGGCTTTTCCTTGGTTGATGCACTGCATCATAGGGTAAACCCGGACTTGTTGCACGCTCCCCTTGGCTTCCTTTTGCGCGCTCGCCACACTCCCCCTACCCAGCCTCCTCCCCCGGCACGCAGGCCCGCACAGCCTGCAGCGCCATCACCGCCTCCTCGTCGGTGGGCACCGCCAGCACCGCCACACGGCTGCCGCAGCCCGAGAGCAGCAGGGCGCCGGCGGCGTTGGCCCCCTCGTCCAGCGCCACCCCCATCCAGCCCAGGCGATGCGCCACCGCAGCGCGTACCGCGGCCTGATGCGTGCCGATGCCCCCGGTGAAAACAAGGGCATCCAGGCCGCCGAGGCTCGCGGCCGTCGCGCCGACATGGCGTACCACCGAGGCCACGAACAGATCCACCGCCTGGCGCGCGCGCGGGTCCGCGCTGGCCAGCAACTCGCGCATGTCGCCACTGGTCTCCGACACGCCCAGCAGCCCGCTCTCGTGGTAGAGCATGTCGGAGATCTGTTTCGGGTGCAGTTTGTCGTGCTCGACCCAGCGCAGCACCAGGCCCGGGTCGAGGGAGCCGCAGCGGGTGGACATCACCAGCCCGTCCAGTGCCGTGAAGCCCATCGAGGTGCACACGCTGCGCAGCCCGCGCATGCCGCACACGCTGGCGCCGCTGCCCAGGTGGGCCACCACCACGCAGCCTTGCGCGCGGTGCCCGAGCAGCGCCGGCAGGCGCCTGCTGATGGCGTCGAAGGACAGGCCATGGAAGCCGTAGCGCTGGTAGCCGCGATCGTGCCAACGCCTGGGAATGGCGTAGCGCCGCTCGCTGTCCTCGTGCGCGGCGTGGAAGGCGGTGTCGAAGCAGGCGACCTGCGCGGCCCCTGGCAGCGCCTGGCGGGCCGCGCGCACACCCTGCAGCCCGGGCCCCTGGTGCAGCGGAGCCAGCGAACTCAGGCGCCGGAGCTCGGCTTCCACGCGGGCATCGATGCGCACCGCGCGCGTGTGCTTGAGCCCGCCGTGCACGATGCGGTGGGCCACGATGCCCGGCGCCGCCAGCCCGAGTTCGCGCTGCAGCCACTCCAGAAGCCAGGTGGTCTCGGCGCCGATGTCGCCGCGCAGCGCCGGGGGCTCGACGCTGCGTTCGGCCTCGCCGGCCGCCGCATAGCGCAGCAGCGTGCCGGTGTCGCGCCTGTCGATCTCCCCGCGCAACCGCGCCGTCGGCAGATGATCCGCGTCGCGCAGGAAGGCGGTGTCGAACAGCGCGAACTTCAGGCTGGCGGAGCCCGCGTTCAGGCTCAGCAAGGGCGCATCCATGGGTTCAGGCCTCCCCGCGGGCCTGAGCGCCCAGCAGCACGGCCAGCGCGCACGAGGCCATGCGCGCGTCGGGCAGGTCGGCCCGGCTGGTGAGAATCACCGGCACGCGCGCGCCCAGCACGATACCGGCCACCTTGGCGTCGGCCAGATATTCCAGTTGCTTGGCC
>DAIDHU010000174.1 GCA_027451915.1 Thiomonas sp.
CACCTGCGCTGGGATGCCGAGGCGGATCTGGCGCGCGTCGTGGGCGACGTGGTCGCGCACCGCGCGGCGCGCGCCGCGGGTGCCGCCGCCACGCGCGCCCGCAGGCTGGCGCGGCGGGCCGAAAGCGATGCGCGGGAATGGCTGCGCGAGGGGCCGCGCGCCGTCGTGGGGCGCTGGGAGCTGCAGTCGGCCGCGGCCGACGTGGCGCGCCTGCGCGATGCGGCGGCCCGCCTGGAAAAGCGGCTTGACGCCCTGCGTCGCCGCGTGAACGGATCCTGAGGCTCCATGCGTCGCCTGCTGCGCCTGCTGCGAATCCTGCTGGTCGCGCACCGTTATGGGCTGGATCAGCTCGTGCTGGCTGGCTTCAAGCACCGCTGGCTGCGCGTTCTGGCGCGCGTGCTGGCGGTGGGGCGCGACCTGAGCACCCCCCGAGGCGTGCGCCTGCGCCTGGCGCTGCAGAGCCTGGGGCCGATTTTCGTGAAGTTCGGGCAAATGCTGTCCACGCGCCGCGACCTGCTGCCGCTGGACATCGCCGACGAGCTGGCGCTGCTGCAGGACCGGGTGCCGCCCTTCGACTCCGAGGTCGCGGTATCTCTGATCGAGAAGGCGCTGGGGCGCCCGCTGGAGCAATTGTTCGAGCAGTTCGAGCGTACTCCCGTGGCCAGCGCGTCCATCGCGCAGGTGCATTTCGCCACCCTGCCGCGGGCGCCCGGAGCGAGCGCGCAGGACGCCCCGCGCGACGTGGCCGTGAAGGTGCTGCGCCCCGGCATGCTGTCGATCATCGACCAGGACCTGGCCCTGATGCGCCTGCTTGCCGGCTGGGTCGAGCGTGCCTGGGCCGACGGCAAGCGCCTGAAGCCCCGCGAGGTGGTGGGGGAGTTCGACAAGTACCTGCATGACGAGCTCGACCTGGTGCGCGAGGCCGCCAACGCCGCGCAGTTGCGGCGCAACATGGACGGCCTGGGACTGGTGCTGATCCCGCAGATGGTGTGGGAGCTGTGCCGGCCGAGCGTGATCGTGATGGAGCGCATGCGTGGCGTGCCCATCAGCCAGGTCGAGCGCCTGCGCGAGGCCGGGGTGGACATGCGCAAGCTGGCGCAAGCCGGCGTGGAGATTTTTTTCACCCAGGTGTTTCGCGACGGCTTTTTCCATGCCGACATGCACCCCGGCAACATCATGGTCAGCGTGGACGCCGAGACCTTCGGCTGGTACATCGCGCTGGACTTCGGGATCATCGGCACCTTGTCGGCCTTCGACAAGGATTACCTGGCGCAGAATTTCATCGCCTTCTTCCAGCGCGACTACCGTCGCGTGGCCGAGCTGCACCTGGAGTCGGGCTGGGTGCCGGCCGACGTGCGCGTGGAGGAACTGGAGGCGGCCGTGCGCACGGTGTGCGAACCCCAGTTCGAGCGCCCGCTGAAGGACATCTCGCTGGGGCAGATCCTCATGCGCCTGTTCCAGGTTTCGCGCAGGTTCAAGGTGGAGATCCAGCCCCAGCTGGTGCTGCTGCAGAAGACCCTGCTCAACGTCGAGGGGCTGGGGCGCCAGCTCGACCCCGAGCTCGACCTGTGGAGCACCGCGCAGCCTTTCCTGCGGCGCTGGATGCGCTCCCAGGTGGGCTGGCCGGCGCTTCGCGAGCATCTGCGCCGCGAGGCGCCGCGTTATGCGCAGTACCTGCCCTCGCTGCCCCGCCTGGTGCACCAGGCGCTGGAGCAGCAGGTGGGCGGGCGCGACCGTGACATGCAGCGACAGCTGCTGGCCGAGCAGCGGCGCACCAATGCCCTGCTGCAGGGCCTGGTGGGATTCGGCCTGGGCGTGCTGGCGGTGCTTCTCGTCATCGCCCTTTGGGATCTGCGACCGTTCTGAGCTAAGGTAGCGCCAACTCCGCTCGCCCACGCCATGGCCTTGCTGCTGCTCGATCTCGGCAATACCCGCCTCAAATGGGGCGTCTGCGCCGGCGCGCCCGAGGATGCGCAGGCTCTCGCGCCGGCGCACGGGGCCATGCCCCTGGAGTCCATCGAAACCCTGGCAGAGACCGTGCGCATGCACACCAGCGCCAGCCTGCGCGCGGCCGTGGGCTGCGCAGTGGCGGGCGCGGTGGCCACGATGCGCGCGGAGGCGCAGCTGGCGCGCCTGGGGCTGCGCTGCCACTGGATCCACTCGCTGCCCCAGCAATGCGGGGTACGCAACGGCTACACCACGCCGAGCATGCTGGGCGCCGATCGCTGGGCCGCGCTGGTCGG
>DAIDHU010000175.1 GCA_027451915.1 Thiomonas sp.
CAAGCTCGAACCGGCGCTGCTCGAACACATCGCCGCGCAACTCGGAGCGCGCGTCGCGCAGGCCGGCGCCCAGCCGGCTGCCACGGCGTCCCGCGCCGTGCGCCTGCGCGACGTGGGCGTGGAGGCCTCGGCGGTGCGCGCTCTGCTGTCGCCCCTGGCCGAGCGCCACGGCTTCGACTGGGCGCTGGTGCCCGACGGGCTGCGCCTGCGCGACTTCCGCCTGCTGGTGCTGGACATGGACTCCACGCTGGTGAACATGGAGACCATCGACGAGCTGGGCAGCGCCACCGGCATGAAGGAGCGCATCGCCGAAATCACCGAGGCGGCCATGTGCGGCGAGATCACCGACTACGCGCAAAGCCTGCGCCGGCGCCTGGAGCTGCTGGCGGGCACGCCGGAGAGCGTGCTGGAACAGGTATGGCAGCGCATGCAGCTCAACCCCGGCGCCGAGCAGCTGATCGACGCCGCGCATGCGGCCGGCCTGCACGTGCTGCTGGCCACCGGCGGTTTCACCTGGTTCGCCGAACGCCTGCAGCGTCGCCTCGGGCTGGACAGCATCCGTGCCAACCAGTTGGACATCGCCGACGGATGCCTGACCGGCCGCACACGAGGCCCCATCGTGGACGGGGCGGCCAAGCGCCAGGCGCTGCTGGATGCCTGCGCCGATCTGGGCTGCGAGCCGCGCCAGGCCATCGCCGTGGGCGACGGGGCCAACGACCTGCCCATGCTGGGCGCGGCCGGGCTGGGCGTGGCCTATCGCGGCAAGCCTGCGGTGCAGCTGGCCGCCGACGCGGCGCTGAACCACTGCGGACTCGACGGGGTGCTGCGCCTGTTCGAGGACGACTGAGCCGGCCTGGCGCCTCGCGCCCGCCGCGGCTTCAGGCGCGCGGGCCCCGGCCGGGACCGCCGGTGAGGCGCTGGTCGAACTCCGCCAGCGCGGCGGCCAGGCTGTCGGCGTTCTCGGCCACATGCCGCGCCTGCTCGCGCTCCAGGTGATCGATGCGATCCATCAACTGGGCCTGGGCGGTCTCGATCTGCGAGGCCAGGCGATTCGTGGCGGCTTCCAGCGCGGCCTGCAGCTGGGTCAGGCGCGAGGTCTCCGCCTTGTCCGCCAGCTCGCGCAGCGACTGCTGGGCCTTGACCTGGCGCCGCAGTTCCATCAGCGAGCGCGTATGCACCCACAGCGCGAGCCCGCCCAGGCCCAGCACCAGCAGCGCGCACAGGCCCAGCATGAGCAGCCCCAGCGGGGCCTGCACGGTGCTCAGGCCCAGCGTGAGATGGGTGGGCGCGGTGAAGGCGCCCCAGTTGGCGACCGCGAAGGCGGCCAGCAGGATCAGCAGCACGACGACTGCCAGGCTTCGCATTCCCATCAGGCAACTCCGGTTCGGGGGCCCAGCGCCGCATGCAGCGCCTGTTCGAGATCCGCGATCAGGTCCTCGGGGTGCTCGAGCCCGATGTTCAGGCGCACCAGGTAGCGCGCCTCGGCCTGTGCCGGCGCCGCGTCCGAGCCGACGGGCGGCGACAGGGCGGCGCGCGCATGGCGCAGCTCATAGGGTACCGCAAGGCTGATCGGCCCGCCCCAGGAATAGCCGATGCCGAACAGGCGCAGCGCGTCCACGAAGGCATCCACCCGCGCCGGCTCGAACTCGGGCTGCAGGATCAGGCTGAACAGGCCCGCGGCGCCGCGGAAGTCGCGCAGCCAGTACGCGTGCCCGGGGCTGCCCGGCAGCGCCGGGTGCAGCACCTGCCGCACCTCCGCCCGTCCCTGGAGCCACTGCGCGATGCGCCGAGCCGAGGCATCGTGCGCGGCGTAGCGCAGCGGCATCGAGGCCAGTCCGCGCAGCATCAGCCCGACGTCGTCGCCCCCCACCCCCAGGCCCAGGCGCATGTGCGCGTCCAGCAGCGCATCGTGCAGGGCGTCGTCGCGCACCAG
>DAIDHU010000176.1 GCA_027451915.1 Thiomonas sp.
ACTCGACCATGCGCTGCGCGAGCAGGAGCAAGGCGCGCAGCTCCTGCCCCAGGGCGAGCGCGAGCCGCTGGGCCAGATCCTGGTGCGCGAAGGCGCCACCCACGAGCCCATCGTGCAGGCGGCGCTGGACAAGCAGCGCCAGGCCAAGGAGCGGCGCAGCCGCGAAGGTCAGATGCTGCGCGTGGCCGCCGACAAGCTCGACGCGCTGATCGACCTGGTGGGCGAACTGGTCATCGCCAGCGCCGGCAACACGCTGCACGCCCGCCAGCCCGAGCAGGTCGAGGCCGCCGCGGAGGTCACCCGCCTGGTGGAGGAGATCCGCGAGCGTGCGCTCAAGCTGCGCATGGTCGAGATCGGCGAGACCTTCGCCCGCTTCCAGCGCGTGGTGCGCGACACCGCGCGCGAACTCGGCAAGGACATCGCGCTGCTCATCCAGGGCGGCGAGACCGAGATGGACAAGTCGCTGGTCGAGAGCATCACCGACCCGCTGATGCACCTGGTGCGCAACTCCATGGACCACGGGCTGGAAAAGCCCGATGTGCGAGTCGCCCGCGGCAAGCCCGCGCAGGGCACCCTGCGCCTTTCGGCCTCCCACGACGCCGGCAGCATCGTCATCGAGGTGGTCGACGACGGCGCGGGGCTGAACCGCGAGCGCATCTGCGCCAAGGCGGTGCAGCGCGGCCTGATCGATGCGGAGGCGGCGCAGACCCTGCCCGACTCCGAGGTGTGGAAGCTCATCTTCGAGCCCGGCTTCTCCACGGCCGAGACCATCACCGACCTGTCGGGGCGCGGCGTGGGCATGGACGTGGTGCGACGCAACATCGAGGCCATCCGCGGCACCATCGACATTCACAGCGAGGCCGGCGCCGGCACCACCATGCGCCTGCGCCTGCCCCTGACCCTGGCCATCATCGACGGGTTCCTGATCGAGAGCGCCGGGCGCAGCTACGTGCTGCCGCTGGACGCCGTGGTCGAATGCCTGCAGTACCCCGAGCAGGGGCAGCAGCAGGGCTACCTCAACCTGCGCGGGGAGGTGCTGCCGCTGCTGCACCTGGAGCGCGCGCTGGGCACCCGCCCGGAGGCCGCCGCGGGCGCCTCGCCGGCGCGGCGAAACGTGGTCGTGGTGTCGGCCTCGGGCCAGCGCGTGGGCCTGGTGGTGGAGCGCCTGCTGGGCGAGTACCAGACGGTGATCAAGCCCCTGGGTTCGCTGTTCGCCCATCTGCGCGGAATCGGCGGCTCGACCATCCTGGGCAACGGCCGCGTGGCCTTGATCCTGGACGTGCCGGCGCTGCTGGCCGCCGCGCCCGAGGTCACGCGCCACCGTGCCCTTCCCGGGGCCCAGGCCGCCTGAGGCGCGGGCACGCGTCCGCCAGGCTGGCACAATCGTCCACGCCCGCACCTTTCTCCCACCCGCACTCGCCATGAACCTTCCCGTTCCTGCCTCCTCCACGTCCACGATCCCGCTCGAGGCGGTGCACGCGCACGGCCCCGCGGCGCCCGGCCAGTACCTGACCTTCTCGCTGCAGGGCGAGTCCTACGGGGTGGACATCCTCGGCGTGCGCGAGATCATCGAGTACGCGCGCCCGACCACCATTCCCATGATGCCCGGCTTCGTGCACGGGGTGATCAACCTGCGCGGGCGCCTGGTGCCGGTGATCGACCTGGCGCAGCGCTTCGGGCGCCCGCCCACCGAGCTGCGCGCGCGAACCTGCATTGTCATCGTCGAGGTCAACACCCCCGATGGAGCGCAGGCGCTGGGCGTGGTGGTCGACGCGGTCAACGCCGTGCTGGACCTGGACGCCTCGCAGATCGAACCTGCCCCGGCCTTCGGCACCGGGCTGCGCCGCGAGTTCATCCAGGGCATGGCGCGCATGGAAAGCGGCTTCATCATCCTGCTGGACATCCCGCGCGTGCTTTCCACCGAGGACCTGGCGGCGCTGGCGCAGGTCGCCGAGGGCACGGCCACGGCCTGAGCCGGGGCGATCCGCTCAATGCGGCTCGTGCGCTTGCGAGTCGTGGAGATGCGAGTCGTGGAGATGCGCGTCGTGGTGATGCGCATCGCGCCCCTGCCCGCGGGCGGGCGTGCCCGCCCCCCGATGATGCCCGCCGTGCGAATGGCCGCACACCAGGTAGGCATCCGATCCCTCGCGCACCAGGCGGCAGCGCGCCCCATGGGGCAGGCACAGCTTGGTGCGCACATGGCCGAAGGGCAGGCCGGTGAGAACCGGAACCTTGTGCTCGCGCAGGCGTGAACGCAACCAGCCCACCACCTGCGGCATGTCGTAGCCCGCGTCATGCGGGCTCAATCGGTAGTCGGTGAAGGCGCCCAGCAGCACCGCGCGCTGGCGCTGCAACACCCCGGCGCCCAGCAGTTGCGTGAGCATGCGCTCGATGCGGTAGGGGTGCTCGGACACGTCCTCCAGGAACAGCACGCCGCGCGCGCGCGGCAGGTGCGGCGTGCCCACCAGGTTGCACACCAGGCTGAGGTTGCCGCCCCACAGCACACCGGCGGCATCCAGGGATCGCGGCGCGTCGGGGCATTCGAAACCCACCGCCTCCAGGCGCTCGTCCACGACGTCCAGGAAACTCTCCTGGGTGATCTCGTCGATCCGCTCGCCGCCGAAATCGAAGCTGGCCATCGGCCCGCTGTAGGTCACGGTTCCGGCGCGCGCGAGCATGGCCAGCTGCAGGGCGGTGAAGTCGCTGTGCCCCACCCAGACCTGGCCGCGGCCGCTCACGGCCTCGTGCAGCAAGGAGTAGTCCAGCGCGTCGAGCATGCGCGTGAGCCCGTAGCCCCCGCGCGTGGCCATGACCACGGCCGCGCGGCTGCGCGCCGCGCGGTGCAGGGCCTGCACGCGCCGGGCGTCGCTGCCCGCGAACCGCTGCTCCCGCAACAGCGCCGCCGCGTCGATGCGCACGCGAAATCCCAGTTCGCCCAGGTGCTCGGCCGCGCGCTGCACGCGCTGCGGCTCAGGCACGGCGCCCGAGGGGGACACGAGGCGCAGTTCCCCGCGCGCGAAAGCCTTGCGCGCCTTCGGCGCGGCGGGTTCAGTCATCGAATTCCTCTCCGGGCTGGTCCAGGTGACTGACCTCGATACCTTCCTGCGTCGGGCTGCGCGGCACCTCGTCCGCCGCGTCCGCCGCGTCCGCCGCGTCCGCCGCGTCCGCCGCCTCCGCGTCGCGCGCGCGCGCCTGCGCTCCAAGGCGTCGGCGCTCGCGGAAGAACTCCTGCAGCAGGGCCCCGCAGGCGGCGGCCTCGACGCCGCCATGCAACTGCGCGTGGTGGTTCAGGCGCGACTCGGCGAACAGATTCAGCACGCTGCCCCCGGCCCCGGTCTTGGGATCGAAGGCGCCGAACACCACGCGTTGCACGCGCGCGTGCAACAGCGCCATCGCGCACATCGCGCAGGGCTCCAGGGTGACATACAGGGTGCAGCCGGGAAGCCGGTAGTTGCCCATCAGGTTGGCCGCCTGGCGCAGCGCGACGATCTCGGCATGAGCCGTCGGATCGGAATCTCCCACCGGGCGGTTGTAGCCGGTGGCCAGCACCCTGCCCTCGCGCACCAGCACCGCGCCTACCGGCACCTCGCCCAGCAGCCAGGCATTCTGGGCCTGATCCAGCGCCAGGCGCATGAAAGCCCGGTCCGCCTGGGCATCCGGCGGATCGGGCAGGTCGTGGCCGTGCTCGGCCTCGGATTCGTGCTGCATCCCGCAAGCATACCCGGGCGCACCCCGCGGGCGTCGAGCTCCGGCGCCGCCGGAGCCCGCCGCGGCAGCTTCAGCCGATGGTCATCAGGCTGGCGTTGCCCCCGGCGGCGGCGGTGTTCACGCTCACCGACTGTTCGTGCAGCAGGAGTTCCAGCGGATAGTCCGAAGCCTTGATGGCGTCGCTGGGCAGGGCATAGACATTGACCACCGCATGCTCGTGCCGCAGGAGTTCGGCCTGCAGCGCGCGCAGCCCGGCCGGGCCGCCCTGGTACAGCGCGGCGTCGGGTACATCCTGCGGCGTGGCGACGCGCACCTGCTCGCGCAAGGACGAGGGAACCAGCGCCGCCGCCGCCTCGGCCTGCGCGCCCGACAGCAGCGCGACATTGCCGGTGGCCAGCGCCGCCGCGACCTGGCGCAGCAATTCCTCGCGGCTGTCGGCCCGGCACAGCAGTTGCCCACGCGGCAGCAGCAGATAGTCGTTGTGCTCGCCCACCGGCCCCGCCAGGCGTGCCGGCTTGCGCTCGGGCGCCAGCGTGGCGTAGGCCTGCTGGGCCGCGGTGTCGATTCCCTGCTCGCGCAGGGCATCGAGCAGGGTGCGCAGTGCCTCGGGAGCCTCGGCGCAGGGCAGGAAGGGCGCGCCCGTGGGCGCGACCAGGCGGCGCAGGTACAGCGGGCCGCCCGCCTTCGGGCCCGTGCCCGAGCGCGCGTGGCCGCCGAAGGGCTGCACGCCGACCACGGCGCCGATCATGTTGCGATTGACGTACACATTGCCCGCGCGAATGCGCGAACCCGCCCTCGCGATGGTCTCGTCGATGCGGCTGTGGATTCCGAACGTCAGCCCGTAGCCCAGGGCATTGACCGCGTCGATGGCCTGCTCCAGCTGCTCGCTGCGGTAGCGCAGCACATGCAACACCGGGCCGAACACCTCGCGGCCCAGCACGTCGATGGAGGGGATCTCCACCAGGGTCGGAGCGACAAAATGCCCATGCCGCGCCTGGGGGGGAAGCCGGGGCGCGTACACCGCATGGCCGCGCGAGCGCATGGCCTCGACATGGCCCTCGATGATTTCGCGGGCCTCCGCGCTGATCACCGGGCCGACGTCGGTGTCCAGCCGGTCAGGGCGGCCGACATGCAATTCATCCATCGCGCCACGGAGCATTTCCAGCAGACGCTCGGCCACGTCCTCCTGCACCAGCAGGATGCGCAGGGCCGAGCAGCGCTGCCCGGCCGAGTCGAAGGCCGAAGCCACGATATCGCTCACCGCCTGCTCCGGCAAGGCGGAGGAATCCACCACCATGGCGTTCTGTCCGCCGGTCTCGGCGATCAGGGGAATCGGCAGCCCGTGCGCGTCCAGGCGCTCGGCCAGCTGGGCCTGGATCAGGCGCGCCACCTCGGTGGACCCGGTGAACAGCACCCCGCGCACGCGGGGGTCGCCGACCAGCGCGGCCCCGACCCGCCCGTCGCCGGGCAGCAATTGCAGCGCCCCGGCCGGCAGCCCGGCCTCGAGCAGGATCTGCACCGCGGCATGCGCGATCAGCGGCGTCTGCTCGGCCGGCTTGGCCAGCACCACGTTGCCCGCGGCCAGGGCGGCCGCGATCTGGCCCGTGAAAATCGCCAGCGGGAAATTCCACGGACTGATGGCCACCACCGGCCCCAGGGGGCGATGCTCCGAGTCGTGCAGCTGCTGCACGGCCTGCGCCGAGTAGTAGCGCAGGAAGTCCACCGCCTCGCGCACCTCGCCGATGGCCGCCGGCAGCGCACGCCCGGCTTCGCGCACGATCAGGCTGGCCAGGCGCGGCATGCGTTGCTCCAGCAGGTCGGCGGCACGCTGCAGGATGGCCGCGCGATCGGGAGCCGGCGTGGCCTGCCACACGGGAGCCTCGGCCAGCGCCAGCTCGAAGGCGCGCGCGCACAGCGCCGGATCGGCCTCCACCACCGAGCCGACCACGTCGCGCAGCTCGGCCGGGTTGAGCACGGGGCGAGCCGCCCCGTCCACCTCGCCGCTGGCCAGCAGCGGGCGCGCCTGCCAGCGCGTCTCCAGGCTGGCCAGGCCGGCCGCCGCCAGCGCGCCCAGGCGTTGTTCGTTGCTGAGATCGAAGCCCGCGGAGTTGGCGCGCTGGCTGCCGTACAGGTCCACCGGCAGGGCGATGCGCTCGTGCGGCGCGCCCAGGGGCGCGATGCGCCGGGCCAGCTGCACCGGGTCGGCGACGATCTGGTCCAGGTCGGCCTTGGGGTCGTTGATCATGTGCACGAAGGAGGTGTTGGCCCCGTTTTCCAGCAGGCGGCGCACCAGGTAGGCCAGCAGGGTCTCGTGGGTGCCCACCGGCGCGTAGATGCGGCAGGGACGATTCATCCCCTCGGACGACACCACCTCCTCGTACAGCGGCTCGCCCATGCCGTGCAGGCACTGGAATTCGTACTGCCCGACGTAGAAGTTGTTGCCCGCCATGGCGTGGATGGCTGCCACCGTGTGCGCGTTGTGGGTGGCGAACTGCGGGAACACCGCCTGCGGGGCGTCCAGCAGCTTGCGCGCGCAGGCCAGGTAGGACACATCGGTGTGCACCTTGCGGGTGAAGACCGGAAAGCCTTCCAGGCCGTCGAGCTGGGCACGCTTGATCTCGCTGTCCCAGTAGGCGCCCTTGACCAGGCGCACCATCAGGCGCCGGCGCGAGCGCTGCGCCAGGTCGATCAGGAAATCCAGCACGAAAGGCGCGCGCTTCTGGTAGGCCTGCACCACGAAGCCGATGCCGTTCCAGCCCTGCAGCGCCGGATCGAAGCACAGGCTTTCCAGCAGGTCCAGCGAAAGCTCCAGGCGATCGGCCTCCTCGGCGTCGATGTTCAGGCCGATGTCGTAGTGGCGCGCCAGCCGCGCCAGGTGGGTCAGGCGCGGCAGCAGTTCGTCCATCACGCGGTGGCGCTGCGAGCGGCTGTAGCGAGGGTGCAGCGCCGACAGCTTGATGGAAATGCCCGGGCCTTCGTAAATGCCCCGGCGCTGCGCCGACTTGCCGATGGCGTGGATGGCCTGCTCGTAGTCGCGCAGGTAGCGCTCGGCGTCGCGCGCCGTCAGCGCCGCCTCGCCGAGCATGTCGTAGGAATGCCGGAAGCCACGGACCTCGCGCTTGCGTGCGTTGGCCAGCGCGTCGGCGATGGTCTGGCCCAGCACGAACTGTTCGCCCATCAGGCGCATGGCCATGTTCACGCCGCCGCGCACCACCGGCTCGCCGCCGCGCGCCACCAGGCGCGTGAGCAGGGACGAGAGCTTGTCCTCGCTGCTGGTGACCACCAGACGCCCGGTGAGCAGAAGGCCCCAGGTGGCGGCGTTGACGAACAGCGAGCGCCCGCCTCCGAGGTGGCTCTGCCAGTCGCCCGCACCGACCTTGTCGCGGATCAGCGCGTCGCGCGTGGGGGTGTCGGGAATGCGCAGCAGCGCCTCGGCCAGGCACATCAGCGCGATGCCCTCCTGGCTGGACAGCGCGTATTCCTGCAGCAGGGTCTCGACCACGCCGCGGCTGCGCTTGGAGCGCAGCTTGAGCGCCAGCCCGCGAGCCCTCTCCTGCACCGCGGCGGACAGCTCGGGCGCCAGCTGCGCCTGCGCCACCAGCGCGGGCACGCATTCGGTCTCGGGGCGGCGATAGGCGGCGGTGATGGCCGCGCGCAGCACGGTCTGGGGTTGCACCTCCTGGGCCATTTCCAGGAAGGGCACCGGCGCGGGCTCCTGCGGCGCCTCGGCGGCGTCCAGGCTTCCCGGCTCGGCGGCCTCGTCGCCGAGCGCCAGGCCCTCGCCGCGTTCCAGGCGCTCCAGGCCCTGCAGGATCATCTGCTTGACCAGGTAATGCGGGCTGCGCCCCTGCGCCTCCGCCGCGGCCTTGATGCGCAGGCGCACCTGTTCGTCGATTTTCACACCGATAGTCGTGACACCCATGGATGCAGTCCGGTTATGCTGGCCGCAAGGCGGCATGGGGCGCATGGTTGCACCTTTGTGCCACAAAGTAAAGACAAGGGTGCAACCCTTGTGCGATTTCCTTACAAATTGAGGTGTAACCCTAATGCATCCCCGGGTAACACCCGGTATGGTGCGGGCTTCACCGCAGGCCGGACGCCGACCCCGTCCGCCGCGGCGACCCGCGCCGAGCGCGGCCACCGAGCAGGTGGTCGACCATGCCCGCCCCCTCTTCTCCAACCCCATCGAGTAGCCAGACCATGACCAGGAAATTCTCCACAAAGCTCGTCTACGGCCTCATCGCCGGCGCCTTCGCCGCCGGCGCCGCGCAGGCCGCCGCCCCGATCACCATCGGCGTGCAGGCGCCGATCACCGGGCAATACGCCAACGAAGGCCAGGGCATCGCCGACGCGGTCAAGCTGCTGGTCAAGCAGCAGAACGCCAAGGGCGGCCTGCTCGGCCATCCGCTGCAGGTGAAGGTCTGCGACGACCAGGGTGAAGCCGCCCCGGCGGCGATCTGCGCCCGCCAGCTGGTCAACGACGGCGTGCTCGCGGTGATCGGCAGCTACACCAGCGGCGCCGCGCTGGCCGCGCAGCCCATCTACGCCCGCGCCAACGTGATCCAGACCTCCGACGGCACCAGCGATGAGCTGACCGCCCACGGATTCAAGACCTTCTTCCGCAACGCGCCGCCCAACAGCGCCGAGGCCGTGTTCACCGCCGGCTACTTCAAGGCCATGGGCTACAAGCGCGTGGCGGTGGTCACCGACCACTCCAGCTTTTCCACCGGCCTGGCCGACGCGGTGGTGGCCGACGCGAAGAAGGACGGCATCGACATCGTCGACAAGGCCTTCATCACCGCCGGCTCGCAGAACTACACCCCGGTGCTGACCAAGCTGAAGGCGCTGAACCCGCAGATCGTGTACTTCTCCGGCTACTACACCGACGGCGGCCTGATCAAGGCGCAGATGGCCCAGCTGGGCATGAAGGCCGGGTTCGTCGGCGGTGACGCCAACCAGAACGTGGCCTTCGCCAAGATCGCCGGCGGCGCCGCCGCGGGCGCCACCATCATCAACGTGCCCGCTCCGCAGGACCTTCCCTACCCCGCGGCCAAGGAGTTCCTGGGCCAGTTCCAGAGCGCCTACGGCCATCAGCCGCCCAGCATCTTCACGCTGACCAACGCCGACGGCCTGCGCGCGATCATCCACACCGCCGAGCAGATCAAGAGCGTGGAGCCGGCCAAGCTGATCCCCGCGCTGCACAAGCTGCATGACTTCCAGGGCCTGACCGGCACCTTCTCCTGGAACGCCGTGGGCGAGCGCACCGGCAGCCCGTACGTGGCCTTCGAGGTCACGTCCACCGGCGCCTACAAGATCACCTACCCGGCCGCGGCCGCCAAGTAAGAAACACCGCCGGGGGCGCGCGGCCCGGGCCGCGCGCCTGCGCGGAGGGGAACCTTCCATGCTGAGCACCGTGCTGCAGCAGCTCGTCAACGGGCTGACCGTCGGCGGCATCTATGCGCTCATCGCCCTGGGCTACACCATGGTCTACGGGGTGCTGCGCCTGATCAATTTCGCGCACGGGGATCTGTGCGTGTTCGGCGCCTACATCGGGCTGGTGGCGCTGAGCGCGGGCTCGGGCAGCGGCCAGTCGCACCTGCTGCTGCTGGGCGGCGCCTTCATCCTGGCCGCCATCGTCGTGGGCGCCGCCGGGATGCTGCTCGAATTCACCGCCTACCGGCCACTGCGCCGCGCCGACCGCCTCAGCGCGGTGGTGTCCGCGCTGGGGGCCTCGCTGTTCATCGAGAACGGCATCATGCTCATCTGGGGCCCGCAACTGCGCGTGTTCCCCAGCCACCTGCTGCCGGCCCATTCCTGGAACTGGGCCGGCGCGCGCATCGAGCTCGTGCAGGTGCTGATCATCGCCGGCAGCGCCTTGCTCATGGCCCTGCTGTACTGGTTCGTGCACCACACCCGCTACGGCACCGCCATGCGCGCGGCCGCCAGCGACCAGGACGCCGCGCGCCTCATGGGCATCAACGTCAACCGCGTGATCGCCAGCGTGTTCGTGCTGGGTCCGGCCATCGGCGCCATCGGCGGCCTGTTCATCGGCCTGTACTACCGTCAGGTGTACTTCACCATGGGCTGGACCTACGGGCTCAACGCCTTCATCGCCGCCATCATCGGCGGTATCGGGAACATCCCCGGCGCCATGCTGGGCGGCGTCCTGCTGGGCCTGTTCAACGCCTTCGCCGCCGGTTTCGTGTCGAGTTCCTGGCAGGAGGCCATCACCTTCGCGCTGCTGATCGGCATCCTGCTGCTGCGCCCCACCGGGCTGCTGGGCGAGCGCGTCGCGGAGAAAGTCTGATGAAAGCCCTGTTCAAACTCATCAACCGCCCCTGGGTCGGCGCAGTGCTGTGGCTGGCCGGCCTGGGCATTCCCCTGGCGCTGGACCAGACCTGGGTGTTCATCGCGGCGCTGTTCGCGGTGTATGCCATCGTCGCGCTCAGCCAGGACGTGGTGCTGGGCCGCGCCGGCATGTTCGACATGGGGCATGCCGTGTATTTCGGCGTGGGCGCCTACGTCACCGCCGTGCTCAACACCGCGTTCGGCTGGCCCATCCTGGCCACCTGGCCGCTGGCGGTGCTGGCCTCGGCGCTGGTGGGCATCGTGCTGGCGGCGCCCATCGTCAAGCTGCGCGGTGATTACCTGCTGGTGGCCACCATCGGCTTCAATGCCATCTTCATCCTGGCCCTGGACAACAACCTGGGGCACCTGACCGGGGGCGCCGATGGCGTGTTCGGCATCGGCGTGCCCTCGCTGTTCGGGTTCCAGGCCGGCAGCCAGAACGCCCAGTTCTGGCTCGACTGGGTGGCCTTCGCGGCGGTGATGCTGCTGATGCGCAACCTGGACCGCTCGCATCTGGGGCGCACCTTCTACTACATCAAGCACGACCAGCTCGCCGCCACCACCATGGGCGTGGACACGCGCAAGTACCGGGTGCTGGCCTTCGCCCTGGGCGCTGCGCTGGCCGGCTTCGCCGGCACGCTGTTCGCGACGCTCATGGCCGCGGTCAGCCCCGGGGCCTTCGTGTTCACCGAGTCGGTCACGCTGTTCGCCATCGTGCTGGTCGGCGGCCAGGGCTCGATTCCGGGCGTGCTGCTGGGCACGGCGCTCATGTTCGTGGTGCCCCAGGCCTTCCGCGGTTTCGCCCAGTATCGCTATTTCGTGTTCGGCATCGCCATGGTGCTGATCATGGTGCTGCGTCCCCAGGGCATCTGGCCGCGCCTGCTGCGCCAGGAGGCTTCGCGATGAGCGCCATGCAAGCGGGGGACATCCCCAAAGGCGCGGAACTGCTGCGCCTGGAAGGCGTGGGCGTGCGCTTCGGCGGGCTCAAGGCGGTGGACGCCCTGGGTTTCGGCGTCGACGCCGGGCAGGTGGTGGGCCTGATCGGTCCCAACGGCGCCGGCAAGACCACCGCCTTCAACCTGATCACCGGCGTGTACAAGCCCACCGAGGGGCGCATCCGCTTCGCCGGGCAGGACATCACCGGCTGGGCGCCGCATCGAATCGCGCGCGCGGGGATTTTCCGAACCTTCCAGACCATCCGGCTGTTCCAGGGCCAGAGCGTGCTCAACAACGTGCTGGCCGGCATGCACCTCAAGACCCGCCAGCAATGGTGGCAGGGGCTGCTGGCCACCCCGGCGCAGCGCCGCGAGGAGCGCGAGCTGCGCGAGCAGGTCATGGCGCTGCTCGAGCGCCTGCGCCTGGACAAGCTCGCGCAGGAAGACGTGGCCTCCCTGCCCTACGGAGTGCAGCGCCGCGTCGAGCTGGCGCGGGCCCTGGTGGCCGGGCCGCGCCTGCTGATCCTGGACGAGCCGGCCGCGGGGCTCAACGACCAGGAATCCGCCGAGCTCAACCGCACCATCCTGCAGGTGCGCGAACAGGGCATCAGCGTGCTGCTGGTCGAGCACGACATGAACGTGGTGATGAACGTCACCGACCAGATCGTGTGCATCAACTTCGGACGCAAGATCGCCGAGGGCACTCCCGAACACATCCGCAACCATCCCGACGTCATCGAGGCCTACCTGGGCAAGGACGACGACGAGGAGGAGGCCGCCGCATGAAACTCCTGGAAGTCCGCGACCTGGACGTGCGCTACGGCCACATCCAGGCCCTCAAGGGAATCAGCCTGGAGGTGGCCGAAGGCGAGATCGTCACCCTGCTGGGCGCCAACGGCGCGGGCAAGACCACCCTGATGCGCACCATCAGCGGCCTGCTGCGCCCTCACTCCGGCCAGGTGCTGCTGCGCGGCGCGCCCATCCAGCGCAGTGGTGCCGACGCCATCGTGCGCATGGGCATCTCCCACGTACCCGAGGGGCGGCGGGTGTTCCCCACGCTGAGCGTGGCGGAGAACCTGAGCCTGGGCGCGTACACGCGTCCCGCCGCCGAGGCGGCGCAGACCCTGCAGGAAGTGTGGACCATGTTCCCGCGCCTGCTGGAGCGCCGCGAGCAGCTCGCCGGCACGCTGTCGGGCGGCGAACAGCAGATGCTGGCCATCGGGCGCGCCCTCATGGCGCGCCCGAAGCTGCTGCTGCTCGACGAGCCCAGCCTGGGCCTGGCGCCGATCATCGTGCGCGACATCTTCCGCTCCCTGCGCCAGATCCGCGACACCGGCATGACCCTGCTGCTGGTGGAGCAGAACGCGCGCACCGCGCTCAAGCTCGCCGACCGGGCCTACGTGCTGGAAACCGGGCACGTCCGCCTGGAGGGGGCTGCCGCCGATCTGCTGGCTTCCCCCGAGGTACAGGCCAGTTACCTGGGCCACGGGGCCCAGGTGGCGGAGGCCCCACGCTGAACGGGGCCGACTCCGGCGTCGTGGGCCGGCGCTCGGCCCGATGAGGGGTTGCATGCATCTCAGAACCTCCAGGCCAGGTGCAGTTGGACATCGTTGGAACGCAAGCCCCGGCCGTAGTCGCCCTGGTAGGACACGGCCGCGCTGAGGTTCCTGCTCAGGTTCACATGCACGCCGGCGCCCGCCTCCAGCACGTTGTCCGGCGTGGCCACGCCCGTCGTGGTGAAGGGCACGCCTTCGATGGCGTTGAAGCTCATGCGCACAGCGCTGGGAGGCGCGCGGAACCAATGGCGCACGCCCAGGGACACGCTGAACTCGCCAGGCAGCTGATTCCATTGCCAGGCGTGCGTCCCGCGCAGCGCCGCCAGCGCGCTCACCGTGTTCACGCTTTGCGCCGGGACATCCAGGCCCAGCAGCGGATCGGACTCCCGAGATCCCGTCAGCCACAGGTGCTGCAGATCCAGGCCCAGCATCGGGGTCAGCACATTGCCGGGCGACAGCTCCAGGTCATGCCCGATGCGTGATTGCCAGCTGACGATGTGCGCGCTGCGCGAGGCCTGCGCGTAGGACACCAGGCCCCACGAGTAGCCCAGCATGCTGCCCACGCGCAAACCGTCGACCTCGCGTGCGGCGAACACCCCGATGCGGTACAGGCGGGCGCTCGCCTTGTCGCCCACGTGGTTGCGGGTGCCGGTCAGGCTTTGCGAGCCCGCCGCGACCCCGAGGTTCCAGGCGCCGCTGCGCATCTGCTGACCCGCGGTGAACAGGGTCGATTGCTCGGAAGCGCCGTCGGCGTTGCCGTTGCCCAGCAGGCGCGAGCGCGAACCGTCGACCCAGAGGAAGCCGCCATCGCCGGGGGTGCCGCCGGGCAGGCGACCCAGGCGCATGCGCTGAAACAGCTGCCCCCACGCATGCTGGGTGCCCTGCAGCACGATGGCGGGAGTCTCGGCGTACAGCTCTCCGTCCATGGCGTCGAGCCTCGGCGCCAGCGAATCGCCGTCGTACAGGGTGTTCAGCCGATCGAACAGCGCGCCCTGCGCCCACGGCACCGCGGAGTCCAGCGATCGCCCCACCGCCGCGACGTTGGCACTCGCCAGCGACCCGCCGGGGCCGATGTCCACGAAGGGATCCTTGGCCTGCACCGTCAGCGCGACCTGCGAGAGCCCCGGGTAGCTGAGCTGGTAATCAAAGGAGGACGAAGAAAGGCCCTGCACCCGATAGGCGCTGAATCGCCCCTTGCGCCGGGTTCCGGAGGGCCCGTCGACCAGCAGGAAGGTCCTGCGCAGGTAGCGCCCCGGCTGCGCCTGCACGAGCAGCTGCCCGCTGAGCTTCATCTGCCTGCCGCCCACGCGCAGCTGGCTGTTGCCCCGCTGGGACAGCGCCAGGCTCAGCGTGCCGGAGTCGGTCTGGGTGTAGTCGCCCGCTACCTCCAGGGCCCCTTCGGCCGCACCGGCCTGTCCGACGCTCAGGCTGCCGGCGTTGCGCACATCGCCGCCCACGGCCGCGACACGCGCGGCCACCGCGGTCGAGCCCTCCCGGATGCGCAGCCCCGAGCGC
>DAIDHU010000177.1 GCA_027451915.1 Thiomonas sp.
GTCCCTCACGATCGGTGATGTTACTGCCCGTCACAATCCCCGGCCACGAGCGCTATTCCCTTGCATGCGACCGGCAAGGCGGCCTGGACGGGCTGCAGGGCATCAGCGTGGCGCCGCTGCTGGGGCGCTTCTCCTTCGGGCTGTACGGCAGGGCGGCCTACATCTACTGCACGGTGGTGCTGCTCCTGGCGTTCTGGGCGGTGCGCCGCCTGACCCATTCACCGTTCGGGCTGTCGCTGCGCGGCCTGCAACAGAATGCGCGGCGCATCCCCGCGCTGGGCATGTCGGTGCGCGCGCGCCTGGTGGCCGCCTATACCCTGGGCGCGGGGCTGGCCGGAATCGCGGGCGCCTTGCTCACCCAGACCACCCAGTTCGTGTCCATCGACGTGCTCAGCTTCGAGCGCTCCGCCGACGTGCTGCTGATGGTGGTTCTGGGCGGGACCGGGACCCTGTACGGCGCGATGCTCGGCGCCGCCGTGTTCATGCTGGTGCACAACATGCTGTCCAACCTCAATCCCCAGTACTGGCAGTTCTGGATGGGGGCCGCGCTGGTGCTGGTGGTCATGCTGGCGCGCGGAGGCATCGTCGGCGGACTGCGCCAGGCGGCGCGGCGCCCGTGGTGGAGGTCGCGATGAGCCCGGCACCGGCGCTGCAGACGCGCAACCTGGTCAAGCGCTTCGGCGGCTTCACGGCGACCAGCGACGTCAGCCTGAGCCTGGCCGCCGGCGCGCGCCACGCATTGATCGGGCCGAACGGCGCCGGCAAGACCACGCTGATCCACCTGCTCAGCGGCTACCTCGAGCCCAGCGCCGGGCAGGTGCTGCTCGACGGGCGCGACGTGACCCGGCTGGCCCAGCACCAGCGCGTGGCGCGCGGGCTGGCGCGCACCTTCCAGATCAACAGCCTGTTTCCCGATCTCAGCGTGCTCGAGAGCGTGGTCATGGCGGTGGCGCAGCGGCGCGGCCTCGGCGCGCGCTTCTGGCGCGCCGTCGGCAGCCACGCGCAGGCCGTGGACGAGGCCGCCGAGCTGCTGCACAGCCTGGGCCTGCTCGACGTTGCGCGGCGACCCGCGCGCGAGCTGGCCTACGGGCGCCAGCGCCTGCTGGAAATCGCGCTGGCGCTGGCGCTGCGCCCGCGCGTGCTGCTGCTCGACGAGCCCGCCGCCGGCGTGCCGACCGGGGAGAGCCGCGCCTTGTTCGAGATCATCGCCCAGCTTCCGCGCGACGTGACCATCGTGCTGATCGAACACGATATGGACCTGGTGTTTCGCTTCGCCGAGCGCATTTCCGTGCTGGTCAACGGGGCCATCCTGACCGAGGGCACGCCCGAGCAGATCGCGCAGGACCCGCAGGTGCGCGAGGTCTACCTGGGGAGCTCGCTGCATGCCTAGGCTGCTGGAAGTCGAGGAGCTTTGGGCCGGCTACGGCAGCGGCACGGTGCTGCAGGGCGTGGGCCTGTCGCTGGACAGCGGCGGCAGCCTGGCGCTGCTGGGGCGCAACGGCATGGGCAAGACCACGCTGCTGGCGACGCTGATGGGGGCCACCCGCCAGTCGCGCGGCAGCATTCGCCTGGCCGGGCGCGAGCTGGTCAAGGTGGCCGGGTTCCGGCGCGCGCGCGCCGGGCTCGGCTGGGTGCCGCAGGAGCGCGACATCTTCCCGTCGCTGAGCGTGGAGCAGAACCTGCGCGTCGTGGCGCGGCGAGGGCCCTGGGACCTGGCGCGGGTGTACGCGATGTTCCCGCGGCTTCGCGAACGCCGTGCCAACCTGGGCAACCAGCTGTCGGGCGGCGAGCAGCAGATGCTGGCCATGGGGCGCGCGCTGATGCTCAATCCTCGGATCCTGCTGCTCGACGAGCCGCTGGAGGGCCTGGCCCCGCTGATCCGCGAGGAACTGCTGGCTTCGATCGCGCAGATGAGCCAGGCGTCGGAAATGGCCATGATCCTGGTCGAGCAGCACGCGTGGCAGATCCTGCCCATCACGCAACAGGCGCTGGTGCTCGAGCGCGGCAAGGTCGTGCACCAGGCAAGCAGCGAGGCGCTGCTGGCCGAACCCGCCACGCTCGAGCGCTGGCTCGGCGTGACGGGTCATTGACAGGCAACGGGAGCGGACAGCCATGAGTACGCAGCAACGGGTGGTCGGCGCGATCCTCGGCGAGCATCGTGCGTTGTCGGCGGTGATCGAGGCCCTGCGCCATGTCGCGCAGGCGGTCGAGCAGGGCTCGCTGCAGCCTGACTACGTCATGCTCTGGTCGCTGATCTACTACATCGACCAGTACCCGGAAACCCATCACCATCCGATGGAGGAGCAGGCGCTGTTTCCCGCCGTGCGTGCCCGTACCTCGGATCTCGACGAGGTGCTCGACGAGCTCGGGCGCCAGCACGGCACCAGCCGCGCGCACCTCG
>DAIDHU010000178.1 GCA_027451915.1 Thiomonas sp.
GCGGGCATCATGCTGGGGGTCAGCTTCATCCTGCTCAACACCCTGGCCTCGCGACTGGGCCTGGTCGCGAACTGGCCGGTATGGCTGGCCGTCGCCCTGCCCTACCTGCTCTACGGCAGCGCGGCCCTGGGCTTTTTCCTCTGGCGCGTGCAGCGCCACTGACGCGGGGCCGCAGGGCACTCCACCACCATGAACCTGCACCAATTCCGCTTCCTGCAGGAAGCCGTCCGGCGCAATTTCAACCTCACCGAGGCCGCGCGCGCCCTGTTCACCTCGCAGCCGGGGGTGTCCAAGGCCATCATCGAGCTCGAGGACGAGCTCGGAGTGGAGATTTTCAGCCGCCACGGCAAGCGCATCCGCAAGCTGACCCCGCCGGGCGAGGAGGTCTTGCGCAGCGTGGAAATCATCATGCGCGAGGTGGGCAACCTCAAGCGCATCGGGCAGAACTACGCCGCGCAGGACAGCGGCCTGCTCACCATCGCGGCCACCCACACCCAGGCCCGCTATCGCCTGCCCCTGGTGGTGGCCGAGTTCCGCCGCCGATTCCCGCGTGTGAGCGTGCATCTGCTGCAGGGCAACCCCGACCAGGTCGCGGCCGCGGTGCTGGAGGAGCGCGCCGACCTGGCCCTGGCCACCGAAAGCCTGCTGGACCATGCCGGGCTCGTCACCCTGCCCTGCTACGAGTGGCAGCACATGGTGGTCACGCCCAGGAACCATGCGCTCAATGACGTGGCCGAGCTGTCGCTGGAGGATCTGGCGCGCTACCCCATCGCCACCTACGGCCAGGCCTTCACCGGACGGCGCCGCATCGACCAGGCCTTCTCGCAGCACGGATTGCAGCCGGACATCGTGCTCGAGGCCATCGACTCGGACGTGCTGAAAACCTATGTGGAGCTGGACCTGGGCATCGGCCTGATCGCCGAGATGGCCTTCAACCCGGAACGCGACACCATGCTGGTGGGGCGCCCGGTCGGCCACCTGTTCGGGCCGAATCTCACCCGCGTGGCCTTCAAGCAGGGCGTGTACCAGCGCGGCTTCGTGTACGTGCTGGCCGAGCTGCTGTCGCCGCGGCTGTCGCGCAAGCTGGTCGAGCAGGTGCTGCGCGGCGAGGCCACGGGGGATTTTTCCATCTGAGCCCGATGCGCCGGGCCCCGCGGGCTCAGTGGGGCCAGGCCTGGGGTGGGCGCGTGGTCATCGTGAAATCCAGCGGCGGCAGGGTCGAGGCCTCGGGCGCGGCGAATTCGATGGGCCGCGCGGCGGAACGCCCCGGCCTTGGCCGCGGGGGAGCGGCGGCGCGCGCGGGCGCGGATGCCTCGAGGTCCAGCGGCATGTCCGGCAGCTTCGGGCCTTGCGAGGGCGCCTGCTCCGGCTGGTCGGCCCGTTGCGCCTGCGGCTCCCGTTCCGGCTGGGGCTCGCGCCGCAGCTCGCGAGCCAGCGCGTACAGGTCCAGCAAATCGCGGTAGGCGGGAAGGTCGAAGCTCACGCGCGGCTTGAGGGGGTCGTCGGCGATCAGGCGCTCGATCACGGTCAGGCACGCCGGGCCGCTCCAGGATTCGGTCAGCAGCGCCAGCGCGCGCGGGTAGTCCAGCAGGTCGCGGGGCGACTGCCCGGGGCCTTGCTCCCAGGGCAGGATGCGCACATTCAACCGCCCCGCGCATTCGCGCATCAATTGCTCGTAGTCGGCGCGGCGCCCGCTGCGCCGGTACAGGTCGAACAGGTACAGATAGGGCAAGGCGCTGCCCAGGCCCCCGGCCTCGTCGAGCGCGCGGCGCATGACGTCGATGGCCTTGTCGTAGTCGCCGATGCCGATGAAGAATTCCGCCAGGTGCCCATGGTCCACCACTTCGTCGATCTGCACGTGCTCCGGCGGGGACAGGGGGCGCTGGAAGGCATCGCGATCCAGCGGCGAGGGGTCGTCGGCCGGGCGCGCGCGCCCCGGCGGCGCGGCGCGCGGGGCCTGGGCGGCGGCGGGCAGGTCGTCGGGCGTCGGCATGTCCCAGGCCACGACCGGCGCCACGGGGGACGACCGGGACGGCGACCGGGACGCGAAGGTCGCCCTGCCGACGGGAAGCGCGGTGGCGCCCCGGCTGGGTGCGCCCTGCCCGAGCATGCCCGCGGGCCAGGGACTGTCCAGGCGGGGCCTGCGGGCCCGCCACCACAGCAAGGCGACCAGCGCGCCCAGCGCCCCCAGCGCCAACCACGCCGCGAAGCTCGCGTTCAACCCAGGGGACGGGTCCAGGCGGGCCGGGGCCGGCCTGGGCTGCCCGGGCTGCCGGGGCTGCTGGGGGCCTTGGGGCCGCTGGGGACCTTGGGGCCGGTGGGCGCCCAGCTCGGGCGCCTGCTGGGCATTGCGTGCCTGCAGCGCGCGGACCTGTTGCTGCAGCGCATCGATGCGCTGCAGCAGCACGGCCTCGCTGGCCTGGATTGTGCGCGGCTCCTGCTGCGCCGCCGAGGCCGTGTGCCGGAGCCGCGCGGCCCTCGCGCGGGGCGCCGGGGGTGCGACGGCGCCTGGCACGGCCTCGCGCCGCCCGGCGAGCTCGCGCGTCAGCCCGTCCAGGCGCAGCTGGCTGGAGGGGGCGGGCTCGCGCGCGACACGCGAGGGCGGTTCCACCAGCAGGGTGTAGCTGCGGCTGCGCCGGAACTGACAGCCCATGTGGACCCTGAGCTGCAGGAAGGCCGCGCGCGGTCCGCGGGGGCTGCTCAGATCGATGGCGGACCAGCCGTGGGCGCCGCCGTTGCGGACCACGACGCGCAGCTCCCGCCGCGGCACCGGGACCTCGCCGTCGCGCAGCTCCACGGCCACGCATTCGGCCACCAGCGGCAGGCCCGGATCCATGCGCACGGGAACCCGCAGGCGCAGCGCCTGCCCCAGCACCGGCACACCCTGCACCTGCCCCAGCATCATGGCCTGGGCCGGTGCGGCCGCGAGACCGAGCCACAACGCCGCGATGCCCGCGAGGCGCACGCCGGGTGCGGCGGCTCGTGGCGCGCGTGCCAGGCCCGCGGCAGGCCGAAGTCTAAGGGTTTGCACGGGTATTCTGTCGACGTATGCGGCTTTGTGACGTCAATTTATCAGTGAAGCCCGGGGCTTCCAGGGCGAGCGCGAGGATTCCCGGCAAAACCGTGAATTTCTTTGCAAGAATCCAGGTCTTTGTCCTGCCCGCGGATGCCGGGAACAGCGCCGAGGCCCCTGCCCCCATGAATCTCCTGCCCGAATCCCCAGCCGAAGAGCCCGACTCCGAAGCCGACGCGCCCGCCTACGAGCCAGCCGAGCCGGCGCGGGAGGATGCGCCGAGCGAGCCGCGCGTGAGCCTGCTCGATCTGAGCGTGAGCGCCGACGCCGGCGCCATGCCCACCTCGGCCATCGCGGCCGGCATCGAGGCCTTGTCGACGGCGCTGCGCGATCCGGACATCGCCGTCGTGGTGCTGGTGCTGCGCTGCCACGACCGCGGCCCGGCGCAGGCTGCGGCCACGCCCGCGCAGGTGGATGCCATGCACGACTGGCTGCTGGCGCTGTGGGACAGCGACAAGGCCACGGTGGCGGCCCTGGATGGGGACGCCGACGGCGCAGCGCTGGCGCTGGCCCTGGCCTGCGATGTGCTCGTGGCCTCGCGCGAGGCGCGGCTGCGCCTGCAACCGAGCCTGCAGCATGCCGGGCGCGCCGCCGCGGCGGGCTGGCTGGCCGCGCAGCGCCTTTGCGCAGCCGCGGCCTCGGCGCTGTGCCTGGGCTGCGAGCTCGACGCCGTGCGCGCGCATGCGATGGGCCTGGTCGCCGAGCTGGCCCCGCCGCGCATGGCGCGCGAGCAGGCGCTGGCGCTGGGGCGGCGCCTGGCCGGGCAGTCGCCGCAGGCGCTGGCTGAGGTCAAGCGCCAGCTGGCGGCCCGCCATGCCCAGGGGCTCGCCGAAGTGCTGGCCGGGGAGCGCGCCCGCTGGCTGGGCGGCACGCGCTGAAGCCCCGGGCGCAGGCCCCTGCAGGATGGTGGCCGGCGCGCAACAATAGCATTCCACGAATCCACCAGGAGACCCCATGAAACTCGTGCGGTATGGCAGCGAAGGGCGCGAGCGCCCGGGAATCATCGACCCGCAGGGACGCCTGCGCAGCTTGCAGGGCGTGGTGACCGACATCGGACCGCAGGTCTACTCTGCCGCGGGCCAGCGCGCGCTGCGCGAGCTGGACCTGCAGGCGCTGCCCCTGGTCAAGGGCAAGCCGCGGCTGGGGGTTCCGTTCGTGGGCATCGGCAAGTTCGTCGCCATCGGACTGAATTACCACGACCACGCGCGCGAGACCGGCACCAAGGTGCCCTCCGAGCCCATCGTGTTCAACAAGTGGACCACCTGCCTCAGCGGCCCCTGCGACCCCATCGAGCAGCCGCCGCATTCCACGCGGCTGGACTGGGAGGTGGAACTCGGCGTGGTCATCGGTCGCGCCGCGCGCTACGTGGGCGTGGGCGAGGCGCTGAAGTACGTGGCGGGCTACTGCACGCTCAACGACGTTTCGGAGCGCCAGTTCCAGATCGGTCGCGGCAGCCAGTGGGACAAGGGCAAGGGCTGTGACGGATTCGGCCCCGTGGGCCCCTGGCTGGTCACCGCCGACGAAGTGGGCGACCCGCAGAACCTGGCCTTGCGCCTGAGCGTCAACGGCCAGCTCATGCAGGACGGCAACACGCGCGACATGATTTTCGGCGTGGCCCAGATCGTCAGCTATCTGAGCCACTTCATGACCCTGCTGCCAGGCGATCTGATCGCCACCGGAACCCCGGCCGGCGTGGGCCTGGGCATGAAGCCGCCGCGTTTCCTGCAAGCCGGCGACGTGGTCGAACTGGAAATCCAGGGCCTGGGCGCCCAGCGCCAGGAAGTGCGCGCCTCGCGTCACCGCGTGGCGCCGGATGCGCGCGACCTGGTCGATCCGCCCCAGGGCGGCGGCCTCGGAGCCCTGCAGGCCTGATCTCCCTCGCGCACCGCGGCCGCGCGCGCCGCGCTACAGTGCCGTTCATGCCCGAAAACGATTCAGCGCGCGCCCTGCGGCTTCTGCAGGACATCTGGGGTTATCCGAGTTTCCGCGGCCTGCAGGCTCCCGTGGTCGAGCATGTGGCCGCCGGCGGCGACGCGCTGGTGCTGATGCCCACGGGCGCCGGCAAGTCGCTGTGTTTCCAGATCCCGGCGCTGCTGCGCCCGGGGCTGGGAGTGGTGGTGTCGCCGCTGATCGCGCTGATGCAGGACCAGGTGGCGGCGCTGCGCGAGCTCGGCCTGCGCGCGGCCTTCCTGAATTCCTCGCTGGACGCGGCCACGGCCCGCCAGGTGCAGGCCCAGGCGCGCGCCGGCGAGCTCGACCTGCTGTACATGGCCCCGGAGCGCCTGCTCAGCGACTCCGGCCAGCGCCTGCTGGAACAATGCCGCCTGGCGCTGTTCGCCATCGACGAGGCGCATTGCGTGTCCCAGTGGGGGCACGACTTCCGTCCGGAATACGGCCAGTTGGAGATCCTGCGGGAACGCTGGCCCGACGTGCCGCGCGTGGCGCTGACCGCCACCGCCGACATCCCCACGCGGCGGGAGATCGCGCAGCGCCTGTTGCTGGACGACGCGCGCAGCTTCGTCTCCAGTTTCGACCGCCCCAACATCCGCTACCGCGTGGTGGAAAAGCGCGACGGCCGCGCCCAGCTGGCGCAGTTCATCCGCGACGAGCACGAGGGGGATTGCGGCGTGGTGTACGCGCTTTCGCGCAGCAGCGTCGAGGAGGTCGCGGGCCTGCTGGCCGCACAGGGCATGAAGGCCCTGCCCTACCACGCGGGCCTGGACTCCGGCGTGCGCGCGCGCCACCTGCGGCGCTTTCTCGACGAGGACGGCGTGATCATGGTGGCCACCATCGCCTTCGGCATGGGCATCGACAAGCCCGACGTGCGCTTCGTCGCCCACCTGGACATGCCCCGCTCCATAGAGGGGTATTTCCAGGAAACCGGGCGCGCCGGGCGCGACGGCCTGCCCGCGCAGGCCTGGATGAGCTACGGCCTGGCCGACGTGGTGCAGCAGCGCCGGCTCATCGAGCTCGGCGAGGCCGACGAGGCGCACAAGCGCCTGTCCAGCGCCAAGCTGGACGCCATGCTGGCGCTGGCCGAGGCCGCCGACTGCCGGCGCGTGCGCCTGCTGGCCTATTTCGGCGAAGCCTCCGAACCCTGTGGCAATTGCGACAACTGCCTGCAGCCGCCCGAGATGACCGAGGCCACCGAGGCCGCGCAGAAGCTGCTGTCGACGGTCTACCGCTGCCGGCAGGCCAGCGGCACGAGTTTCGCGGCGAC
>DAIDHU010000179.1 GCA_027451915.1 Thiomonas sp.
GTGCATGGCGAGGACGGGCTCGACGAGGTCTCGCTGTGCGGGCCGACGCTGGTCGGCGAACTGCGTGACGGCCAGGTGCGCGAGTACACGGTGCGGCCGGCCGACTTCGGGCTTGCGACCTGCGAGTTGCGACAACTCCAGGTGGCGTCCCCGGCCGAGTCGGTGGGGCGCCTGCGCGAGGTGCTGGACGACACCCCCGGGCCGGCGCGCGACGTCGTGACGCTCAACGCCGGCTTCGCGCTGTACGCCGCCGACGTCGCCCCCAGCCTGGGAGCCGGCTGCGAGCTGGCGCGCCGCGCGCTGGCCAGCGGCGCCGCGCGCGCCAAGGCCGAGCAATTCATCGCCTGCACCCGGCGCCTGGGCGGCGCGGCCTGACGCGGGAGAACCGATGAGCGACATCCTGCACCGCATCCTGCAGACCAAGGCGCGCGAAGTCGAGGCCGCGCGCGCCGCGCTGCCCCTGGCCGAGCTCGAGGCGCGAGCACGCGCGCGCACCGACGCGCCGAGGGGCTTCGCCGCGGCCATGCGCCGCCGCGTGGACGCGAAACTCCCCGCGGTGATCGCCGAGGTCAAGAAGGCCAGCCCCTCCAAGGGCCTGCTGCGCGCCGACTTCCGGCCGGCCGAGATCGCCGCCGCCTACGCCGCCCACGGCGCCGCCTGCCTGTCGGTGCTCACCGATCGCGAGTATTTCCAGGGCTCGCCCGACTTCCTGCGCGCCGCGCGTGCGGCCTGCCGGCTGCCGGTGCTGCGCAAGGACTTCCTGGTCGACGCCTACCAGGTGTTCGAGGCCGCCGCGATGGGCGCCGACTGCGTGCTGCTGATCGCCGCCGCGCTGGACGACGCGCGCCTGGCCGAGCTCGAGGACTGCGCCGGCACCCTGGGCCTGGACGTCCTGGTGGAAGTGCACGACGCCGAGGAACTGGAACGCGCCCTGCGCCTGCGCACGCCCCTGCTGGGCATCAACAACCGCGATCTGCGCAGTTTCGAGACCCGGCTGGAGGTCACGCTGGACCTGCTGCCGCGCATTCCCCCCGACCGCCTGGTGGTGACCGAGAGCGGCATTTCCACCCAGGCCGACGTGGCGCGCATGCGCGGCCATGGCGTGCACGCCTTCCTGGTCGGCGAGGCCTTCATGCGGCGGGAGGATCCGGGCGCCGCGCTGGAGGAGCTGTTCGGCACCGCCCCCGCTGACGCGCTGCAGCAGGGGAGTTGACAAATCAGCCCGATGCCTTGAGAATTTTAGGTTCGCCTCGGAGGGGTGCCCGAGTGGCTAAAGGGGGCAGACTGTAAATCTGTTGGCTTACGCCTACGTTGGTTCGAATCCAACCTCCTCCACCAGGATGGAAACCCGAGAACATGCGAGCCATGGGCCGCGGGGCTCGGGAAGCAGGAAAAGATTGAAGGTTTACGCAGGATTTCGGGGGTCTTCGACCCGCGGACAGGTACGCAGCGGCGGTAGGCAAAGGCAGCGGGAAGGCAGCGGGAAAAGGGGTCAGCAGGCAGCAGCGAGATGACAAGGCCACGCCGGCAGGCGCGGTTCGCGCAAGCGGATTGCAGTCGCGGGAGTAGTTCAATGGTAGAACCTCAGCCTTCCAAGCTGATGGCGCGGGTTCGATTCCCGTCTCCCGCTCCATGCTCCCCCGCGTTCCACCCTGCCAGGCCCCGCCCGGTCGCCTCGCTGCACGTCTGGTCCCCCACTCCGCTGGCAGCCCCGGCGCAGCGCACCGAGACCCTCGCAAACCGGCAGGAACACGCCCATGTGGCTCAGTGGTAGAGCACTCCCTTGGTAAGGGAGAGGTCGCGGGTCCGATTCCCGCCATGGGCACCATTGATTGATAGTTGAATTGCGGCATCCGTTTTCCAGGCCACGCCGTTTTCGAGTCGCACGTTTCACCCTCACGGTTTTCAGGAGCATTCATCATGGCGAAGAGCAAATTCGAGCGGACCAAGCCCCATGTGAACGTGGGGACGATCGGACACGTGGACCACGGCAAGACGACGCTGACGGCGGCGATCACGACGGTGCTGTCGAACAAGTTCGGCGGCGAGGCCAA
>DAIDHU010000180.1 GCA_027451915.1 Thiomonas sp.
CGGCTCGGAAGCGGCCTGCGGCTGCTGCTCCCAGGAGGGCACGGGTTCCACGAATCCTTCGGGCTCCGCGGGCGGCTGCGCAGCCTCGGGAGGCTCGGAGGCGGCCAGCGGCAGGTGCTCCCAGGAGGGCTCGGCTTGCACGAAGCCCTCGGGCTCGGCGGGCGGCTGCGACATCGCGGGCGGCTCGGAAGCGGCCTGCGGCTCGGACTCCCGGGCTGCCTCGGCCTGGGCGAAGCCCTCGGACGTCGCGGGCTGCGCCGGGGCGGTCATGCCGAGCACCAGCGGGCGACCCTCCCGCAGGGCCCGCGCGGCCTGCACCAGCGCCTCGCTCGAGTGCGCGCCCGCGTCGCCGGCGCGCAGCGCATGCGCCCAGTCCTCGAGCTGGTCCAGCGCGTGCCCGGCAAGATCGAGCAGATCCGCTCGTGGCGCCGAGCCTTCGGCCAGGACCTGGTTGAAGCTCTGCTCCAGGGCCCACGCTCCTTCGGCGAAATCGCGCATGCCCACCATGCGCGCGCTGCCCTTGAGGGTGTGGAAACAGCGCCGCAGCGCGGTCAGGGAATCATCGGCCGGGTCGGCGCCGCGCAGGTCGGCGATGCGCTCGCGCCCCTGGGCCACGACCTCGTCGGCCTCGTCGAGGAAGATTTCCACCAGCTCGGGGTCGACCGCGGGCTGCGCCGGTTCAGGCTCGCTCGGCACTGCCGCGGCGGGCTGCGTCGCGCCTTGAGCCGAGCCCAGCAGCAAGGCGTCCAGCGCGGCCGAGTCGTCCAGCGCCGCGGCCGCGGCGGAGCTCGCGGAATCGGGCAGTTCGGCTGCCTCGGCTTCCAGCGGCGGCAACAGGGTGTCGGCGTCCTCCAGATCGAGGGAGGGAGCCGGCGCGGCGGGGGCGGATCCGGCGCTCGGAGCTTCCGGGGTGGGCAGCGGCGCCGCGGTGCCTGGCGCCTGCATGTCGACGGGCGGCGCGGGACGGGCAGAGGGCTGCGCCGCCTGGCGCGCTTGCGGCACCACCGGGCGCAGATCCCCGGTGTGCGGGTCGAACTGGAAGGAGATTTTCGCCAGGTCGGGCTGGTAGCCCAGCATGTCGACCATGAAGCCCAGGGTGCCGATATTGGCCGCCAGGTGTTCGAAACTGCCGCCGGGCTGACGCGCCGCGCCTTGCTCGGGCGCCACGGCCATCAGGTTTTCCACGCTGTGGCGAATATGCCCCAGCGCCTGCGAGCCCACGTCCATGCCCAGCACCGACAGCACTCCGCGCATCTGTCCCAGCAGGCGCGGCACCGGTTCGAGGTCGGCGAGGGTCTGCGGATCGCGGAAGTAGGCGTCGAGCAGGCGTTCCACCGTGCCCATGTCGTGGCGCAGTTCCTGCACCACGGTGCCCAGGGTCTGGTTCTCCGAGACCTGGCGGTACAGCTGTTCCATCCAGGGCGCGAAGGCCTCGCTGGCGTAGCCTTGCGCGCTGCGCTGCAGGCGCTGCGCCAGCTCGCGCGCCCGAGGGAGAAAATCCGCATCGTCGGCGCGGAAGTGCACCAGCGAGGCTTCCAGGAACAGCAGCGCGGTGGCGACTTCCAGCACCCGCTCCGGCGTCAGCAGCGAGCGCTGCTCGCCGATCACCTGCACCATGCGCTCGACCGCGGAGGGCAGCACTTCGGCGCCGGCGCTCAGCTGGCGAAGCACCAGCCCGAGTTGCTGCAGGTGTTCCTGCAGGCGCCCGATCCGGCTGAAATCCCCGTTGCCGATGTGGGCCCAGCCGTCCTTGACCTGCACCATGCGCTTGCGCGCCTGCTGCACCAGGGCCGGATCCACCAGCCCGAAATGCGGCTGCTGCCAGTCCACCACCGCCTGCGCGCGCAGCCCGGCGGCCTGGGCCACGGCGCGCAGGATCGGCGCAGCCTCGCGGCCGCGCTCGCGCGCCCGGGCGAGCGCCTGGTCGCAGAAGAACAGCAGCTCATGGCCCAGGCGCCGCGAGACCTGGGCCTGCCCGGCCAGCATCTGGCGCAACTGCAGGTTCAGCCGGTTGCACAGGCGCTTGGCGTAGATGTCGGCCTCGATCAGGTCATCGCCAAGCGCCGCGAAAAAACCCTCGGCGATCCACCACAGCGAGCGCTCCTCGTCGCGGCTGGCGGCCTGCGCCTGGCGGGCCACGGCCTGCATCGTGGCGCTGGCGCCGCGCAGGTCGCCCGCGCGCAGCACTTCCAGCAGCGCGCGCTCGTAATCGCTGCGGGCCTGTACGCCCAGGCCCTGCGTGGCGCCTTCCTGCGCGGGGGCCTGCGGCCACTCCCAGGCGAGATCCCACAGGTCCGCGGGATGGGCCGGTTCGCCGCCGGCCAGGTCGGCCAGGGCGCGGTACTGACGGAACAGCTTGACCGCCGGCTCGTCGCGCCCGCTCGCCCGCGCTTCCAGGTAGTCGAGCACCGCGTGCAGGCCCGATTCCAGGGCCTCCACCATCGGCGCGTCCAGGCGCTGGGGTTGCTCCAGGGCGCGCATGATCACCCGTTCGGAGGTCTGCAGCACGCGCGCGCACCCCGCCTGGCCCATCAGTTCCAGGGCTCCCGCGGCCTGGTGCACATGGGTGCGGGCCTGCAGCAGCGCGCTGGTCGTATCCGACTCGGCGCCCTGCATCTGGCCCAGCTGCGCCTGCCGGCGTACGGCGGCGAGCGCGGCCAGCAGGTTGTCGCGAACCTGTTCCAGGACCCACGCCAGGCCCGCGGTGTCGGGCGGCGTGGTGGACTGCGTGGTCTGGGCGACGTAGTTCATGCCGGCTCGGGATCTGGGTTGCGCGGGGCGTGCGTGAAGGGAGGCCTGCGGGCTTCAGGCAATCTTGAACCGGGACACCGACTCGCGCAGCACCTCGGCCACGCGCGCCAGCTCCGCCACCAGTTCCGCGGTGGAACGCGTGCCGTCGCCGGTCTGCTCGGTCACGGCGAAGATGTGCTGGATGCTCGTGGCCACCTGGTTGGCGGCCTGCGCCTCGGTCAGCGCCTGGTGGGAAATGCGTTCGATCAGCTCGGCCAGCTGGCGCGACACGCGGTCGATCTCCGACAGCGCGGCGCCGGCGCTGTCCGAAAGGCGCGCCCCCTCGACCACCCCCTGGGTGCTTTTTTCCATGGCCGCCACCGCATCCTGGGTGTCGGTCTGGATGGTGCGCACCAGCGCGGCGATCTGCTTGGTCGCCTCGGCCGAGCGCTCGGCCAGGCGCTGCACCTCCTCGGCCACCACCGAGAAGCCGCGGCCCGCGTCGCCCGCGGAGGCGGCCTGGATGGCCGCGTTGAGCGCAAGTACGTTGGTCTGCTCCGTCAGGTCGGAAATCAGCTCGGTGATCTCGCCGATCTCCTGCGAGGATTCGCCCAGGCGCTTGATGCGCTTGGAAGTGTCCTGGATCTGGCTGCGGATGGCATTCATGCCCTCGATGGAGTTGCGCACCGCCAGCAGGCCCTGCTCGGCGGCGTCCAGGGACTGGCGCGCCACGGTCGAGGACTGCTGCGCCTGCGCCGACACCGAGTTGATGCGCTCGGCCATGTCCAGCACCGAGCGTCCGGTCTCGCGGATCTCGATCAGCTGCTGCTCGGAGGAGCGCAGCAGATCGCCGGCGGTGGTCTGCGCCTGGCCGGAGGAGCGTCGCACCTGTTCGGCGGAGCGTTGCACCTGCGCCACGAGGCTGCGCAGCTCCTCCACCGTGTAGTTCACCGAGTCGGCGATGGCGCCGGTGATGTCCTCGGTCACCGTGGCCTCCTGGGTCAGGTCGCCCTCGGCCACGTTCTGCAGTTCGTTCATCAGGCGCAGAATGGCAGCCTGGTTCGCCTCGTTGCTGCGCCGCGCCTCCTGCTCCTGGCTCTCGGCGCGGCGGCGCTCGCGTTCGGACTGCAGCGCACGCTCACGCGACGCCTGCACGTACAGCCGGCCCAGTCCGAGCAGCGCCAGCACGCCCAGCAGCGCGGCCGCCCCCAGCACCCACAGTTCCACGCTGCCCACGCCGGCCTGCGAGGAGTAGCGTGCCTGGAGATCCTGCAGCCCGCCCAGCAGGGACACCGAGTCGTGCAGCACCGCGGTCTGCGCCAGGCGGGCGCTGCTCAGGTTCTGCAGGTTGCCCAGGATCCGCTGGGCGAGGCTGGATACGTCGCCGAAGGCCTTGAGCATGCCCTCGACCTGCGCGCGCGCCTCGCCGTGCACGGGGCTGAGCTGCAGGTTGGCATCTCCCTGATCGAGCCCCTTGGCCAGTTGCTCGAAGGTCTGCAGGTCGCGTCCCAGCGCGAACACCGCCTCCGGGCTGATGCCCTCGTAGGACAGGAATTCGTTGGCCGACTTGCCGATGCGCTGGGTGAGCATCTCCAGTTGGGCCGCCGCGGCCACGTCGGCGCCGCTGGCGCCTTGCTGCAGCAGCAGCGAGGTCAGGGTCTGCGCGCCCTGCAGCAGCGAGTCCGACTGCCGGCTGATGGTGCGCAGGGCATCGTTGGTCTGGGTCAGCGCCGCCTGCATCTTCACCACCACGCGCGCGTTTTTCACGGTGGCGTCGACCATCGGCGTCACCGAGCTCAGCTGCGGGCCGCCGGCGTGCAGCGTGTCGTCGGCGTGCAGGCGCCGCAGGTCGTTCTCGAGGGCGTCCGCGCTGGCCTGCAGCTCTCCGAAGCCTTCCTTGGAACCCAGCAGCGCGGCGCTGACCGACTTGGCCACGCGCTGCGATTGCATCAGCGCATCGCCCGAGGTGTTGAGCAGGCGCGCGGACGACGAGGTGATGCGCAGGGTGGCCGCCAGGCTCACCGCCACCAGCACGACCGCGACCACCAGCAGCAGCACCAGCAGGCGTTGCTGGCGCTGCAGCGGCAGGTGGCCGATCAGCGGAAGGCGCCGGATGGCCTCGTCGCCGCTGCCTTCCTCGACGTCGCGCTGGTCCTGCATCGCCGCCGACAGCGTGGCACCGCCCACGGTGGCGTCGCTGGCGGCGAAGGCGGTGGCCTCCGCCGCGGGGCGCTTGGAGGAGAACAGGGAAAACAATGCCATGACTGCTCCGAAGGAATCGAAGGGGGGAATGGACGATGGGCGTGCGGGGGGCGGTCAAGCCACCTGCAGGAATCGCCGATCCTGCGAAAGCAGGGCCAGGTTGAGCTCGCGCCAGACCTGCCCGCTGCCGTCGCGCAGCTGCGCGCCCAGCCAGGGGGGAGCCGGCGGCGCGGCGCCGGTCTCCGGCGTGAACTGCGCGGGCATGCGCAGGCCCGCCAGCTGGTCGACCAGCAGCGCGCAGTTGATTTCCAGGCGCGGGGAGAACTGCACCAGGCGACTGTGAGCGCCCGCGCGCGACATGGCGTCGGTCTCGGCGTCGCCCAGGAAGCCGGCCAGGTCCACCACCCCGCACAGCACCCCGCGCAGATTGAGCAGCCCGGCGAACCACGAATGGGCGTGGGGCAGCGGCGTCGGAGGCTCCCAGCTCGAGATCTCACCCGACTGGCCCAGGGGCAGCAGCAGGTGATGCGAGCCGGCGACCACGGCCAGCCAGCGCGATTCGCTGCGGGTCTGCTGCGCGCCCTGCAGGCGTGCGGCCAGACGGCCCTGGAATTCGATCAGCGAGCTCTTTGCCATGGGCCGGACGGGTCAGTTCAAGGCCATGATCTTGCTCAGCAGGTCGTGCGGATCGACCGGCTTGGTGACGTAGTCGCGCGCCCCCTGGCGCATCGCCCACAGCTTGTCGGTTTCCTGGCTCTTGCTGGTGCACACGATGATGGGCAGTTCCCGGTAGGCCGGATTGCGGGTGATCTGGCGCGTGAGCTGAAAGCCGTTGAGCCCCGGCATCACGATGTCCATCAGCACCAGGTCCGGACGCTCCTGCTCGATCGCGGCCAGCGCCTGCTCGCCATTCTCGGCGGTGCGCACCACGTATCCGTTCTTGTTCAGGAGATCGGACAGGAAATACAACTCGGTGCGGGAGTCGTCGACGATCAGGATCTTGCGGATGCTCATGATTGGGCCGGTTTGACGCTCGGCGCGCCCGAGGCGGGCGCATTCGCGCTCTGGCGGTGCACGTTCACCGCCTGCAGCAACTGGTCTATCGTGAAGGGCTTGGTCAGGTAGGCCTCGGCGCCCACCATGCGGCCGCGCGCCTTGTCGAACACGCCGTCCTTGGAGGACAGCATGACCACCGGGATCGAGGCATGCCGCGGGCTGCGCTTGATGATGGCCACCGTCTGGTAACCGTCCAGACGCGGCATCAACACGTCGCAG
>DAIDHU010000181.1 GCA_027451915.1 Thiomonas sp.
GCCGCGGTGGTGCTCGTGGAGGTGGACAGCGCAGCCACGCCGGTACTCAAGCTGCCCGTGGCCGCGCCAGGTAGGCCACCGAGGCGATGCCGCTCCAGATGTGCACCAGGCGGGTGAAGGGAAACAGCAGGAAAAGGGTCAGGCCGAACACGATGTGCACCTTGAACACCGGCGAGGCGCTGGCGATGAAGGCGGCGGCGGTGCCGCCCTGGAAGGTGACCACGCCCTTGGCCCAGGACATGAGCAGCAGCATTTGCGCCCCGTCCAGGTGATGCGCCGACACCGCGATGGTGCTCAGGCCCAGCAGCAGGGTGGCCAGCAGCCACAGCAGCGTGACCCAGTCCATCGGGCGGGTGGTGGCCTTCAGGCGCGCATCTCCCAGGCGCCGCGCGATGAGCAGCAGCAGCCCGACCAGGATCAGCAAGCCCAGCGTGCCGCCGGTACCCATGGCCATGAGCTGTTTGTCCCGGGGCGTCAGGCCCAGGGCCTCGAACACCGCCAGCGGGGTCAGCAGTCCGACCAGGTGACCGAAGAACAGGCCGATGATGCCCACATGGAACAGGTTGGAGCCCCAGCGCAGGGTGCCGGTGCGCAGCAGCTGGCTGGACTCGCTGCGCCATAGATACTGCTCGCGATCGAAACGCACCAGGCTGCCGAGCAGGAATACCGTGCCGGCGACGTAGGGATAGACCCCGAAGAAGAACAGGTTCATGGCCTCATGCTCCGGATTCGCGCGCCTGGCCGGCGCGCGGTTGACGCGGGTGGATTCGCACGGCCTGCGCCACCCCCGAGCCCGCCTGCGGGCTGCAGGCGCCGAGAAAACTCACGGGCTCCTCCGCCCAGGCGGCGTCCAGCGCGGCGGCGCTCCAGTCGGCGCCCTGCCCCTCGCGCGTCGCATCGCGCGGGCCGGGATGCGGCGAACGCGACTGCGCGTCCTGCGCGGCCTCGGCCGCCCGGCGTGCGGCGGCCCGCCAGTCGCTCTGGCCGGCCAGCTCGCACAGCGCGGCCGCCGCGGCCAGCCAGGGGGAGTCGCGGCGCTCCAGCGCCGCGGCCAGGTTGACCAGCAAGGGCGCGATCTCGCCCAGGCCTTCCAGTGCGGCCTGCGGCTCGAGCATGGAGCAGTACTCGAGGTAGACGGGAAGGTAGTCGGGCAGCTCGCGGCTGCTGAGCTCCAGCCCGACCTCGCGATACTGCTGCAACAGGTCGACCATGGCCTGCCCGCGTTCGCGCGCGTCGCCGTGCACATGCTCGAACAGGTTCAGCGAGGTGCTGCGGCCGCGGTCGAACACGTCGACGTATTCAGCCTGCAGTTCCAGCAGATCGGCGTCGCGCAGGTGCCGCAGCAGGGCCTGCGCCTCGCCTGCGGCACCTGCGCGCGGCGTCCCGAGTCCCGCCAGTTCGGCGGCGATCTCGTCCGCATGGGCCTGCAGGGCCTCGCCGGGGTAGTCGAACAGCAGCGCGAAGGCGCGCAGCCGGCGTTGCAGGGTGATGGCGTCCATCAGCGTTGCTCCTGGATGGAAATGGTGCGCCGCTTGCGGGCGCTGAACAGCGAAGGCGCGCTGAGCCCGTCGGAGCAGCCGTTGCCGAAGCTGAAGCCGCAGGAGCCCTTGAGGTCGAAGGCGTCCTCGGCGTATTCGCGGTGGCTGGTGGGAATGACAAAGCGGTCCTCGTAGTTGGCGATGGCCAGGATGCGGTACATGTCCTCCACCACCTCGGCAGGCATGTCCACCTGGGCCAGCGCGGCCAGGTCGGGGCGGCCGTCGAGTTGCCTGCCCCGCATGTACGCACGCATGGCCAGCATGCGCTCGAGCGCGCGGCGCACCGGCTCGATGTCGCCGGCGGTGAGCAGATTGGCCAGGTACTGCAGCGGGATGCGCAGCTGCTCCACGTCGGGGAGCACTCCGCGGGTGCCGACCATGCCGGACTGGACCGCGCTCTGGATGGGCGACAGCGGCGGCACGTACCAGACCATGGGCAGGGTGCGGTATTCGGGGTGCAGGGGCAGCGCGATCTTCCACTGCATGGCCATCTTGTACACGGGGGAGCGGCGCGCGGCCTCCAGCCAGGCCTCGGGGACGCCGTCGCGGCGTGCCTGCTCGATCACCGCGGGGTCCTGCGGGTCGAGGAACACGCCGAGCTGGGCCTCGTACAGGTCCTGCTCGCGCGGCGTGGCCGCCGCCTGCTCGATGCGGTCGGCGTCGTACAGCAACACACCGAGATAGCGAATGCGCCCGACGCAGGTCTCCGAGCACACCGTGGGCTGGCCGGCCTCGATGCGCGGATAGCAGAAAATGCACTTCTCGGACTTGCCGCTTTCCCAGTTGTAGTAGATCTTCTTGTAGGGGCAGCCCGACACGCACATGCGCCAGCCGCGGCACTTGTCCTGGTCGATGAGCACGATGCCGTCTTCCTCGCGCTTGTAGATCGCGCCGGAGGGGCAGGAGGCGACGCAGGCCGGGTTCAGGCAGTGCTCGCACAGCCTGGGCAGGTACATCATGAAGGTCTTCTCGAACTCGCCGTAGATCTCCTTTTGCATGCCCTCGAAATTGGCGTCGCGGCTGCGCTTGGCGAATTCACCGCCCAGGATCTCCTCCCAGTTGGGGCCCCACTCGATCTTGTCCATGCGCCGGCCGCTGATCAGGCTGCGCGCACGCGCGGTAGGCGCGGCGGACAACTCGGGCGCCTTGTGCAGGTGCTCGTAGTCGAAGGTGAAGGGCTCGTAGTAGTCGTCGATCTGCGGCAGGTTGGGGTTGGCGAAAATCTTCAGCAGGATGGACAGGCGCGAGCCCTGGCGCGGCTGCAGCGCGCCCTGCGGGGTGCGCAGCCAGCCGCCCTTCCACTTGTCCTGGTTCTCCCATTCCACGGGGTAGCCCACCCCGGGCTTGCTCTCGACGTTGTTGAACCAGGCGTACTCCACCCCGGGGCGCGAGGTCCACACCTGCTTGCAGGTGACCGAGCAGGTGTGGCAGCCGATGCACTTGTCCAGGTTGAGCACCATGCCGATCTGCGCGCGTACTTTCATCATCGATCTCCTTGGGCGGGCGCCTCGTGGCTGTAGGCGGGGCCGGCGGGCTCGTCCATCCAGTCCACGCGGTTCATCTTGCGCACGATGCAGAACTCGTCGCGGTTGGCGCCGACGGTGCCGTAGTAGTTGAAGCCGTAGGCCAGTTGCGCGTA
>DAIDHU010000182.1 GCA_027451915.1 Thiomonas sp.
CGGGCAGCGCGCTGCTTGGCGCAGGAACTAGCCAGGAGGGACGACAGGAAATTGCGTCTCTATGTAAAGAAGCGCCCGCGCGTTGTGACAAAGCGACGCCAAAAAAACGACGATCCCGCCCCTTCCACCGGGGCGTTCAGCGCAGATCGAAGCGCCTGAACACCAGGCGCTTGGCCTGGTCGAGCGCCAGCGCGAAGGCGAGCACCAGCAGCAGCAACAGGCCGATCAGCGCCAGGGGAAGCCCCGCCATCAGGGTCGCGCTCGCGGCCAGCCCGGAGACCAGCAAGATGTCGACGAGGCTGGCCGCGGCCAGCGCGGGCCCGGGGGCGAAGGCGCCGATGCGCCCGTCGTCGCGCAGCACGTGCACGTTGGCCTGGGTGGTGTACACCAGCAGCAGGAATACCAGGGTCTGCATCTGCGCGGGGGCCAGGCCGAAGCGAGCACGCGCCCAGGCATAGACCGACATCGAGAACACCAGCGAGACCGCCGCCAGCACGGCCGCCGCCCCCACGAGCTGTCCCACGCGCCAGCGTTGCGGGGCTTGCGCCGGGCGCACGCGATCGACGGCGATGCTCATGGTCACGAAGTCATTGGCGAACAGCAGCAGCACGATGAGCCGGGCGGAAATCACGAAGCCGCCGGTGAGCCAGAGCCCGGCGGTGAGGAACACGACGCTCTCCAGGGTCTTCACGACCTTGTTGAGCACGTAGGTCAGCATGCGCCGGTGCACCTCGCGGCCGGCGGCGACCACGGTGAGCACGCCCGCCAGGCCGGCGTCCGTCAGCACCACGCCGGCGGCCGCCTTGGCCACGTCGGTGGCGCTGGCCACGGCGATGCCCAGCTCGGCCTGGCGCAGCGCGGGCGCGTCGTTGACCCCATCGCCGGTCATGCCGATGACATGCCCGAGGCGCTGCAGCGCGCGCACGATGGCATGCTTGTCCTGGGGCAGCACGCGGGCGAAGATGTCGCAGTTCTCGGGGTGCCCCAGATGCTCGGCATCGGCCGTGCACACCCGCGTGCCCAGGCCGATGCGCTCGCCCACGGCGCGCGCGGTCTGCAGCGCGTCTCCGGTGGCCATGCTCACGCGCACGCCGAGCTCGCGCAGCCTGGCGACGAGTTGGGCCGCGTCCGGCCGCGGCGGGTCCGACAGCCCGATCAGCCCGAGCAGGCCCAGGCCGCCCCGCGGCCCCGCGGCAACGGCCAGCACGCGCGCCCCGGCCGCGGCGAGCTGCTGTTCGGCCTGCTCGGCCAGCGCGCGCTGCGCGGGCTGCGCGCCGCAGCGTTCGAGCACGGCCCCCAGGGCTCCCTTCAGCGCGTGCCAGGGCTCGCCATCGAGTTCGTACACGCCTTCGCTCAGACGCGTGGCCGGGTCGAAGGGATGGAAGGCCGTTCGCCGCGGCTGCTCCGGGGCGATGCCCGTCGCCTCCTGCCGGCGCTGGCTGAAGGCCGCCAGCACGGCCAGGTCCAGTGGGTCCTGGGTGGCGGCATCGCTGGCCAGCGACGCCACCCGCAGCAGCTCGGACTCCGAGGCTCCATTCAGGACCTTGCAGGCGTCCAGGCTCAGGGCGTTTTGCGTGAGGGTGCCGGTTTTGTCCGACAGCAGGGTGTCCATCGCGGCGGCTTCCTCCACCGCCGGCAGGCGGGTGACCAGCACGCCCTGGCGCGCCAGGCGCGACGCGGCCACTGCGGTGGCCAGGGTGTAGGTGGCCGGCAGCGCCACCGGCACCGAGGCCACCAGCAGCATGAGCGCGAACACCAGGGTGTCGCCCAGCGGCAGCGCGTGGCGCAGCGCGTAGGCGATCACCAGCAGCACCAGCACCAGATCGAAGGCCACGAGCCGCTTGACGATGGAAAAGATGGTCTTTTGCATGTGGCTGGGCGCCGCGGAGCTGCGCACCAGCTCGGCCGTGCGACCGAAATAGGTCCGCGCCCCGGTGGCCGTCACCTCGCCGCTGGCCTCGCCCTGGCGCACGATCGAGCCGGTGCCGGATCGGCCTTGAGCGCATCAAACAACTCGGCCACGGCGTGAATCAACCGCTGCCTGCTCTGGCGCGCGCCATTGCTCTCT
>DAIDHU010000183.1 GCA_027451915.1 Thiomonas sp.
ACGCCTTCAAGCTTCGCCACCCCGGAATCGAGCTCAAGCTGTTCGAGGACGGCTCCAAGGCCATCGAGGCCGCCATGCTGGCCGGCGAGCTCGAACTCGGCGGGCTGCTGGCGCCGCTGGACGAGCGACGCTACGAGCACATCATGCTCATCGACGACCGCCTTGCGCTGCTCGCGCCGGCGCGCTCGCGCTGGAGCCGGCGCCCCGTGGTGCGCCTGGCCGAGCTGGCCGAGGAATCCCTGATCCTGTTCCTGGCCCCCTACATGCTCAACGAGCGCATCGAGGAGGCCTGCCGCCAATGCGGCTTCGTGCCCGAGATCGCCGGGCGCAGCGGGCAGATCGGCTTCATCCAGGAGCTGGTGCGCAGCGGGGTCGGCGTGGCCCTGCTGCCGAGTTCCGAGTTGCGCCATCTCTCGGCGGAGGATTTCTCCATCTCGACCCTGGTGGAGCCGGAAATCCCCTGGCGCATCGACGTGGCCTGGCTGCGCGGCGCCTACCTGTCGCACGCGGCGCGGGCCTGGCTGGACGTGGTGCACGCCGAGCGCGGCGCCAGGGCGGGCTGATCGGGGAAACCCCGAGGGGTACATCGGGGCCTCTCCGATGGGGAATGTAGCCAATTGTTTCTAGCATGGTCTCCAGGTCGGCGCTGCATGTCCGGCCAGCTCAGCCATCAGCCATCACGGAGGCTTGCATGAACTACTCTGGAACCCTGGACCGAGGCGCCGTGGGCGCGACCCCGGCCGCATCCGCGACGTCTCCTTGCGCGATGTGCTTTCACCGCAGGAGCTGCCTTCCCGCAGTGCTGGCCGAGGACGGCGCCTCGCTGTCCCTGGAAGGCCTGGTGAGCGCGCCGATGCGCGTGGCCAAGGGGGCCCGGCTGCTGCGCTCCGGCCAGGCGGCCAACCGGGTCTACGTGCTGCACAACGGGGCCTTCAAGTCGCTCGTGGGCCTGGCCGACGGGCGTCAGCGCATCGTCGGATTCCACGAGGCGGGGGACTGGCTCGGACTGGAAGGCATGTCCGGCGCCTACCGAGCCGACCTGGTCGCACTGGAGCCCTCGCAGGTCTGCGAGATCGACCTGCGGCGCCTGGAAACCCTGGCGACGCGGGTGCCGGCGCTGCAGCGTCACCTGTGCCGTGCCATGGCACAGGCCCTGGTGCACGCCCAGGGCCAGCAGTTCGCGCTGGGCAGCATGCACGTGCGCGAGCGTCTGGTGCGCTTTCTGCTCGAGCTGTCCCGGCGCTACGCCGAGCGCGGCCTGTCGCCCGATGAGTTCACGCTGCGCATGAGTCGCGAGGACATCGGGGAATATCTCGGATTCCGCCTGGAAACCGTCAGCCGGGTGTTCACCGAGCTGCACCGGGCCGGGATCATCGCCCTGGCACGTCGGCGCGTGCGCCTGCTCGACCGCCCCGCGCTGCTGGGCATTCTCGACGGCGCGGCCCGCCCCGAACCGGAGCGCGCGCACTCCAGTGTGCTGGCCCGGGTGGCTGCCGATGCCGTGCAAGCGGCGCGGCTTGCGGCCCAGCGCAAGGCGCAGCTCGCGCTAGCGGTGCCGGCTTGAGGCGCGCCGGCAGTCGGCGGCGGGGCGCGCCCCGCCGCGCGCTTGCGCCTGGCACGCCCCTTGGGCTACCTTGAGGCAAGCTCCGTGGTTCTTGCCTGCGCAACCCGTGATCCCCGCCGAATCCCTTCCCGAATTCCCGCCCGAATTCCCGCCCGAGTCCTCGCCCGAGGCCTCGCCCGAGTCCTCGCCCGAACCGCCGTCCGGCAGCGCGTCGCCGGGGGTCTGGCGCATCCTGATCGTCGACGATCATCCCCTGGTGCGCATGGGCCTGCGCAGCCTGCTGGAAGCCGAGAACGACCTGCGGGTGTGCGCCGAGGCCGGCTCCGTGGCCGAGGCCCTGGCCACCGCGCGCAAGCACCGCCCCGACCTGGTGATCACCGACCTGTCCCTGGGGGACGGCAACGGCCTCGATCTGATCAAGCGCCTGATCGCGCAGCATGCGGGGCTGCGGGTGCTCGTGTGCTCCATGCACGACGAAAAGCTGTTCGCGCTGCGTGCGCTCGCCGCCGGCGCCTGTGGCTACGTGGGCAAGGAGCAGGCCGGGCGCCATGTGGTCGACGCGGTGCGCCACGGGCTCGCCGGGCATATCTGGCTCAGCCCCGCGATGACCGATCAGGCGCTGTCCAGCGGCAACGGCGTGCAGGAGCCCTCGGACGCGGTGGCCCGCCTGACCGACCGCGAGCTGGCCGTGTTCGAGCTCATCGGGCGCGGCATGCGCCCCTCGCAGATCGCCGCGCAGATCCACCTGAGCGTCAAGACGGTGGAGACCCACCGCGAAAAGATCAAGAAAAAGCTCAACCTGCCTACCGCCGGCGACCTCACCCGCAGCGCGATGCAGTGGGTCGAGCGCCAGCGTTGAGCTCGGCGGGCACGCGGCGCGCAGGCGAAAAAAAAAACGGCGCAAGCCTGCGCTTGCGCCGTTCAGCACCGGCCGACACGCGCCCGGGGGCACGTGCCGCAGGAGCATTACTTCTTCAGGCTGAGGATCCAGGTCACCAGTTCCTTGGCCTCGGCCGGAGTGACCTGCGGGTTCGCCGGCATCGGCACCGGACCCCAGGTG
>DAIDHU010000184.1 GCA_027451915.1 Thiomonas sp.
CCGGGGAACTGCTGGTGGCGCTGGGCATGGGCGTGGCCAACGCGGCGGTGTTCAAGCTGGTGCCGCAGTACGTGCCCGATGCCGTCGGCGGCACCGCCGGCTGGGTCGGTGGACTGGGCGCGCTGGGCGGTTTCGTCGTTCCGCCCATGCTCGGGCGCATCGCTCAGGACATGGGCAGCGTGGGCTACGCCCGCGGCTATGTCGTCTACGTCGGGCTGGCGCTGGCCAGCCTCCTGTTCACCGGGCTGCTGTACGCGACGCGTCACGGCGTGCGACACGCCGCTCCCGCCATGACCGGCACCGCGCGCTGAGCGCAAGCGTGTGCCAACGCGAGGAATCACGATGAGCCATTTCCTGGACCGGCTGACCCATTTCGCGCGCCGGCGCGAGCCCTTCGCCGGCGGCCACGGCGAGCGCAACACCGAGGACCGCAGCTGGGAGGACGCCTATCGCGGGCGCTGGCAGCACGACAAGATCGTGCGCTCCACCCACGGCGTGAACTGCACCGGATCGTGCTCCTGGAAGATCTATGTCAAGGGCGGCATCGTCACCTGGGAGACCCAGCAGACCGACTACCCGCGCACCCGCGCGGACATGCCCAACCACGAGCCGCGCGGCTGCCCGCGCGGCGCCTCGGCGAGCTGGTACCTGTACTCGGCCAACCGCGTGAAATACCCGATGGTGCGCGGGCGTCTGCTGAAAATGTGGCGCGAGGCGCGCAGCAGCCTCGGCCCGGTCGAGGCCTGGGCCAGCATCGTGCAGGACCCGGCCAAGCGCCGCGAGTACCACCGGCTGCGCGGCATGGGAGGCTTCGTGCGCGCCACCTGGGACGAGGTCAACGAGCTGGTGGCGGCCGCCAATGTCCACACCATCAAGACCTGGGGCCCGGACCGCATCTACGGCTTTTCTCCCATTCCGGCCATGTCCATGGTCTCCTACGCCGGCGGCTCGCGCTACCTGGAGCTGATCGGCGCGGTGCCGGGAAGTTTTTACGACTGGTACTGTGACCTGCCGCCCTCGTCGCCCCAGGTGTGGGGGGAGCAGACCGACGTGGCCGAATCGGCCGAATGGTTCAACGCCACCTACCTGATGGCCTGGGGCTCCAACGTGCCCCAGACCCGCACCCCCGACGCCCATTTCTACACCGAGGCGCGTTACCGCGGCGCCAAGACCGTGGCCGTCACCCCGGACTACTCCGAGGTCGCCAAGCTCAGCGATGAATGGCTGCACCCCAAGCAGGGCACCGACTCGGCCCTGGCCATGGCGCTGGGTCACGTGATCCTGCGCGAATTCCATTTCGGCGAGCGCAAGTCGGCCTATTTCGAGGAGTACTGCAGGCGCTACACCGACCTGCCGCTGCTGGTGCGCCTGGACGAGCGCGAGCTCGAGGGCGGATTGCGCGTGCTGGCCAGCGCACGCTACCTGCGCGCCAGCGATTTCGCCGACGGCCTCGGCCAGGCCGAGCACGCCCAGTGGAAGACCGTGGCGCTGGACGCCGACGGCGAGGTGGCGCTGCCACACGGCTCGGTGGGCTTTCGCTGGGCGGACAAGGGCGAGGGGGCCGGCAAGTGGAACCTGGAGCCGCGCGACGCGCGCGACGGCGCCGAGCGGGTGCTGGCGCTGTCGCTGGCCGCCATGCGCGACGGCGTGGCCGACGTGGGATTCCCCTATTTCGGCGGCGTACCCGCCGAGCACCACCCGGGCAACGTGCAGGACAGCGTGCTGGTGCGCAAGGTGCCCTATCGCGTGCTGCGCCTGGTGGAGCCCGACGGCAGCACCCGCGACGTCAAGGTGGCCACGGTGTATGACCTGCGCGCCGCCCACTACGGCATCGAGCGCGGATTCGGCGAGCAACGCAACCCCTGCGCGCGCAGCTATGCCGACAACCTTCCCTACACCCCGGCATGGCAGGAGCCGATCACCGGGGTGAGCGCCGAGGTGGTCATCCGCATCGCCCGCGAGTTCGCCGACAACGCGCATCGCACGCAGGGCAAGTCCATGGTCATCCTGGGCGCCGGTCTGAACCACTGGTACCACATGGACATGCATTACCGGGCGATCATCAACATGCTGATGCTGTGCGGCTGCATCGGCGTGCCCGGAGGAGGCTGGGCCCACTACGTGGGCCAGGAAAAGCTGCGCCCCCAGACCGGCTGGACAGCGCTGGCCTTCGCGCTGGACTGGACGCGCCCGCCGCGCCAGATGAACTCCACCAGCTTCTTCTACGCCCACACCGACCAGTGGCGCTACGAGAAGCTGGGCGTGGACGAGATCCTCTCGCCCCTGGCCGATGCCTCGCGCTTCGGCGGCAGCATGATCGACTACAACGTGCGCGCCGAACGCATGGGCTGGCTGCCGTCGGCGCCGCAGCTGCAGGCCAACCCCATCCGCCTGGCCGGGCAGGCCGCGCAGGCCGGCCTGGACCCGCGCGCCTACGTCGAGCGCGGACTGGCCGACGGCAGCCTGCGCATGAGCTGCGAGGATCCCGATCACCCGGACAACTGGCCGCGCAACCTGATCGTCTGGCGTTCCAACCTGCTGGGCTCCTCGGGCAAGGGCTCGGAGTACTTCCTCAAGCACCTGCTGGGCGCCAACAACGGCGTGCTCGACACCGAGATCGCCGACCCCGCGCAACGCCCGCGCGAGGTGCGCTGGCACGAGCAGGCGCCCGAGGGCAAGCTCGACCTGCTGGTCACGCTGGACTTTCGCATGAGCACCACCTGCCTGTTCTCCGACGTGGTGCTGCCGGCGGCCACCTGGTACGAGAAAAACGATCTCAACACCACCGACATGCACCCCTTCATCCACCCGCTGTCCGCCGCGGTGGATCCGGTGTGGGAGGCTCGAGCCGACTGGGACATCTTCAAGGGCCTGGCCAGGACCTTTTCGAAGCTCTGCGTCGGGCACCTCGGCGTGGAGCGCGACGTGGTGCTCACGCCCCTGATGCACGACACCCCCGGCGAACTCGGCCAGGCGCTGGACGTGCGCGACTGGAAGCACGGCGAATGCGAGCTGCGCCCGGGCAAGACGGCGCCGGCCATCGCCGTGGTCGAGCGCGACTATCCGAACACCTACGCCCGGTTCACCGCCCTGGGCCCGCTGATGGACAGCCAGGGCAATGGGGGCAAGGGCATCTCCTGGAACACCGAGGACGAGGTCCGGGCCCTGGCCGAACTCAACGGCGTGGTGCGCGACGGCTCGGCCGCCCAGGGGCGCCCGCGCATCGACAGCGACATCGACGCGGCCGAGACCATCCTCATGCTGGCCCCCGAGACCAACGGCCACGTGGCGGTCAAGGCCTGGCGCGCGCTGTCGCGTATCACCGGACGCGAGCACGAGCACCTGGCGCTGCCCAAGGAGCACGAGAAAATCCGTTTCCGCGACATCCAGGCCCAGCCGCGCAAGATCATCACCTCGCCGACCTGGTCGGGCATCGAGGACGAGAAGGTCTGCTACAACGCCGGCTACACCAACGTGCACGAACTGATTCCCTGGCGCACCCTCAGCGGGCGCCAGCAGTTCTACCAGGACCACGCCTGGATGCTGGCCTTCGGCGAGGGCTTCGCCAGCTACCGCCCGCCGGTCAACCTCAAGGCCGTGCACCCGGTGCGGGGCAGGTTCGGCAACGGAAACCCCGAAGTGGTGCTGAACTGGATCACCCCTCACCAGAAGTGGGGCATCCACAGCACCTTCACCGACAACCTGATCCTGCTGACCCTCAGCCGCGGAGGCCCCTGCGTGTGGATCTCCGAGGACGACGCGCGCAGCGCCGGCATCGTCGACAACGACTGGATCGAGGTGTTCAACGACAACGGCGCGATCGCCGCGCGAGCCGTGGTCAGCCAGCGCGTGCGCGTGGGCATGGCCATGATGTACCACGCGCAGGACCGGCTGGTGAACACCCCGGCTTCCGAGATCACGCATGCCCGAGGGGGCATCCACAACGCGGTCACGCGCATCGTCACCAAGCCCACCCACATGATCGGCGGCTACGCGCAGCTGTCCTACGGTTTCAACTACTACGGCACGGTCGGCGCCAACCGCCACGAGTTCTGCATCGTGCGCAAGATGAACCGCGTGGACTGGATGGACGAGCCCGCCGGCCCCGCCTACAGCCACGAGGCGCCCGCCCAAGGAGATCGATGATG
>DAIDHU010000185.1 GCA_027451915.1 Thiomonas sp.
CCTGGTGGGCGGCATGACCCGCATGCCCAAGGTGCAGGACAAGGTGCGCGAGTTCTTCGGCAAGGATCCGCGCAAGGACGTCAACCCCGACGAGGCGGTGGCGGTGGGCGCGGCCATCCAGGGCTCGGTGCTGTCCGGCGAGCGCAAGGACGTGCTGCTGCTCGACGTCAGCCCCCTGACCCTGGGCATCGAGACCCTGGGCGGCGTGATGACGCCCATGATCAAGCGCAACACCACGATCCCGACCAAGCACACCCAGGTGTACTCCACCGCCGAGGACAACCAGCCCGCCGTGACCATCAAGGTCTACCAGGGCGAGCGCGAGATGGCCTCGGGCAACAAGCTGCTGGGCGAGTTCAACCTGGAGGGCATCCCCGCCGCGCCGCGCGGCATGCCGCAGATCGAGGTCACCTTCGACGTCGACGCCAACGGCATCCTGCATGTCAGCGCGCGCGACAAGGGCACCGGCAAGGAGAACAAGATCACCATCAAGGCCAACTCGGGCCTGAGCGAGGACGAGGTGCAGCGCATGGTGCGCGACGCCGAGGCCAATGCCGCGGACGATCACCGCAAGCGCGAGCTGGTGGATGCGCGCAACCAGGCCGACGCGGCCGCCCACGGCGTGCGCAAGTCCCTGGCCGAGCACGGGGACAAGGTCGACGCCGCCACCAAGGAAGGCATCGAGTCGGCGCTCAAGGCGCTGGACGAAGCCCTCAAGGGCGACGACAAGGATGCCATCCAGTCCCGCACCGAGGCGCTGATGAGCGCCAGCCAGAAGCTGGGCGAGCAGATCTACGCGCAGCAGGCTGAACAGGCGCAGCCCGCCGGCGCCGATGCGCAGGCCGCCGCCGGCGCCAAGCCCGCGGACGACACCGTGGTCGACGCCGAGTTCAAGGAAGTCAAGGACGGCAAGGCGTGAGCTGAACGCGCCAAGCCCGCCACGCCCGCCCCGCCTGCCGTCCGCCGCGCAGGCCCGGGTGGCGAGGCGTATTCTCGGGAGGGTGCCACGCACGCCCTCCCTTTTTGCCGTTTACCGCTCGCAATTCGACCATGGCCAAGCGTGATTTCTACGAAGTTCTGGGGGTACCCCGCGATGCCGACGAGGAGGCCCTGAAAAAGGCCTATCGCAAGCTGGCGATGAAGTACCACCCGGACCGCACCCAGGGCGACAAGGACAGCGAGGAGCGCTTCAAGGAGGCCAAGCAGGCCTACGAGACCCTGTGCGATCCCCAGAAGCGCGCCGCCTACGACCGCTACGGCCACGCCGGGGTCGACCCCTCGGCGGCCGGCATGGGGGCGGGCGGCTTCGGCGGCGGCGCCGGCTTCGCCGACTTCGGCAGTATTTTCGAGGAGATCTTCGGCGGCGGCGCGCGCCAGCGCGGCGGCCCGCAGGTGTACCGCGGCGCCGACCTGAGCTACTCGCTGAGCCTGAGCCTGGAGGAAGCCGCCCACGGCACCACCAAGTCCCTGCGCATTCCCAGCTGGGACGCCTGCGGCACCTGCCACGGCAGCGGGGCCAAGCCCGGCACCAAGCCCAAGACCTGCCCTTCCTGCGGGGGCAGCGGCGCCACCACGCAGCGCATGGGGCCCTTCGCGATGCAGCAGACCTGCGGCAGCTGCGGCGGCACCGGCAAGATCATCCCCGAACCCTGCCCCACCTGCCACGGCGAGGGCCGCATCCAGCGCCAGAAGACCCTGGAGGTGCAGATCCCGGCGGGCATCGACACCGGCATGCGCATACGCTCCAGCGGCAACGGCGAGCCCGGGCTGGGCGGTGGCCCCGCCGGCGACCTGTACGTGGAAATCCAGATCAAGCCGCACGCGCTGTTCGAGCGCAATGGCAACGACCTGCATTGCCGCATTCCCGTGAGCATGACCGCGGCCGCGCTGGGCGCGCGCGTGGAAGTGCCCACGCTGGGCGGGGCGGCCGAGATCGACCTGCCCGAGGGCACGCAATCGGGCAAGACCCTGCGCCTGCGCGGCAAGGGCATCAAGGGCATCCACGCCGCGCACGCGGGGGACTTGTATTGCCACATCGAGGTGGAGACCCCGGTGCGCCTGAACGATGAGCAGCGCCGCCTGCTCGAGCAGCTCGACGAGTCGCTCAAGCGCGGCGGCGACCGCCACACCCCGAGCGGCAAGAGCTGGGCCGACAAGGTGCGCGATTTCTTCAAATGAGTCGTCGCGGCTTGCACGGGGCCGGGGCGGCGGATGCGACAATGAGGGTTTCGCATACGCACACCCGAGCCCGATTCGACCATGGAAGCCGAACAACTCAACGCCCTGTCCTCCCAGCTGCGCGACCTGTCCGAGCGCACGCGGCTGCTACGGGGGTATCTTTGACTACGATGCCAAGGCAGCCCGGCTGCGCGAGGTAAGCGCGGCCCTGGAAGACCCCAAGGTCTGGGACGACCCCAAGCGGGCGCAGGACCTGGGCAAGGAAAACCGCAGCCTGGAATCGGTGGTGCTGGCCATCGAGCGCATCCAGCGCGAGCTCGCCGAGAGCGAGGAACTGTTCGAGCTCTCCCGCGACGAGGCCGACGACGACACGCTGAACGCCGTCGCGGCCGATGTGCAGGCCACCGGACGCCGGGTCGAGGACCTGGAGTTCCGGCGCATGTTCTCCAACCCCATGGACCCCGGCAACTGCTTCCTGGACATCCAGGCCGGCGCCGGCGGCACCGAGGCCTGCGACTGGGCGGCCATGCTGCTGCGCCAGTACCTGCGCTACTGCGAGCGCCAGGGCTTCAAGGTGGAGGTGCTGGAGGAATCCGCCGGCGACGTCGCCGGCATCAAGAGCGCCTCCGTCAAGGTCGAGGGGGACTACGCCTACGGCAAGCTGCGCACCGAGACCGGCGTGCACCGCCTGGTGCGCAAGAGCCCCTTCGACTCCTCGGGCGGACGCCACACGAGTTTCGCCAGCGTGTTCGTGTACCCCGAGGTGGACGACTCGATCGACATCGAGATCAACCCCGCCGAAGTGCGCATCGACACCTTCCGCGCCAGCGGCGCCGGCGGCCAGCACATCAACAAGACCGACTCCGCGGTGCGTATCACCCACGTGCCCACGGGCATCGTCGTGCAGTGCCAGAACGACCGCTCGCAGCACAAGAACCGGGCGGAGGCCTGGGCCATGCTGCGCTCGCGCCTGTTCGAGCACGAGCTGCGCAAGCGCCAGGCCGAGCAGCAAAAGCTCGAGGACAGCAAGAGCGACGTGGGCTGGGGCCACCAGATCCGCTCCTACGTGCTGGACCAGAGCCGCATCAAGGACCTGCGCACCGGAGTCGAGATGTCCAACACCCAGAAGGTGCTGGACGGTGACCTCGACGACTTCATCTCCGCCAGTCTCAAGCAAGGCCTTTGATCGCCCGCAGGGGCCGGCCTCGCCCGGCCCCGCAAGCCTTTCCCTCGCAAGTCCAAGCCCATGCGCACCGACCAAGCCCCCGTCATCTCCCGCCTGGCCTACGCGCCGCCTGCCTATTCCATCGATCGGGTCCACCTGGAGTTCGACCTCGATCCCGAGCGCACCCGCGTGAAAAGCCGCATGCAGGTGCGCCGCAACCCCTGGGCCGCGGCCGACGCCCCGCTGCAACTCGACGGCGAGGACATCACCCTGCAGTCGCTGCTGGTCGACTCGCGCCCCTACGTGTACGCGCAATCCGGCGGCGGCATCCGCCTGGACAAACTGCCCGAGAGCTTCACGCTGGAGCTGTCCAACAGCTGCTCGCCGGCGGCCAACACCCACCTGTCGGGTCTGTACATGTCGGGAGGGGCCTTTTTCACCCAGTGCGAGGCCGAGGGCTTCCGGCGCATCACCTTCTGGCCCGACCGGCCCGACGTGATGAGCCGCTTCACCGTGGTGCTGCGTGCCGATCCGGCCCGCTACCCGGTGCTGCTGAGCAATGGCAACCTGGTCGAGCAGCGCCGGCTGGACGACGGGCGCGCGCAGGCCACCTGGGAAGATCCCTTCCCCAAGCCCTGCTACCTGTTCGCGCTGGTGGCCGCGCGCCTGGTCAGCCGCCAGCAGCGCGTGCGCGGGCGCGACGGGCGCGAGCACCTGCTGGAAGTCTTCGTGCGCGAGGGCGACCTGGACAAGACCGAGCACGCCATGCAGTCCCTGGTGCTGGCGCAGGCCTGGGACGAACAGCGCTTCGGGCTCAGCCTGGACCTCGACCGCTTCATGATCGTCGCGGTCAGCGACTTCAACATGGGGGCGATGGAGAACAAGGGCCTGAACATCTTCAACACCAAGTACGTGCTGGCCAATCCCGCCACCGCCACCGACACGGACTTCCAGTACATCGAATCGGTGGTCGGGCACGAGTATTTCCACAACTGGACCGGCAACCGCATCACCTGCCGCGACTGGTTCCAGCTCAGCCTCAAGGAAGGCCTCACGGTGTTCCGCGACCAGGAATTCAGCCAGGACCTGGCGGCCGCGGCGGGCGGCGAATCGGCGCGCGCGGTGCGCCGCATCGAGGACGTGCGCGCGCTGCGCGCCATGCAGTTCCCCGAGGACGCCGGACCCATGGCCCACCCCGTGCGCCCCGACAGCTACGTGGCCATCGACAATTTCTACACCCCCACGGTCTACGAGAAAGGCGCCGAGGTGGTGCGCATGATGCAGACCCTGGTGGGCCGCGAGGGCTTCGCCCGCGGCATGCGCGAGTATTTCGCCCGCCACGACGGCCAGGCCGTGACCTGCGACGACTTCCTCGCCGCCATGGCCGAGGCCAACCCGGACTCCGAGCTCGCGCGCCGGCGCGAGGCCTTCGCCCGCTGGTACGCCCAGGCCGGTACGCCGCAGCTGCGCGCGCGCGGGGAGTACGACCCGGCGCAGCGCAGCTACACCCTGCAGCTGCAGCAGATCTGCCCGCCCACCCCCGGCCAGCCCGACAAGCAGCCCCAGGTGATCCCGCTGCGCCTGGGCCTGCTGGGACGCGACGGCAGCCGGCTGCGCATGCGCGTCGACGGCGGCGAAGCCGTCGAGGAACAGCTCCTCGTGCTCGACCAGGCGCAGCAGTCCTTCACGCTGCACGAGGTCGAACAGGAACCCGTGCCCTCGCTGCTGCGGGGATTTTCCGCTCCCGTGGTGCTGGACGACGGGCTGGGCGACGACCATCGCCTGGTGCTGCTGGCGCACGACCCCGACCCCTTCAACCGCTGGGAATCGGCGCAGCGCCTGGCGCTGGCGCAGCTGCTTCCCGCGGCCTCGGGCGAGGCGCTGCGGGTCGACCCGCGCTACCTGCAGGGCCTGCGCGCCGTGCTGCGCGACCCCGGCCTCGACCCGGCCTTCCAGGAGCTTCTGCTGGGCCTGCCCGGCGAAGGCTACATCGCCGAGCAGCTGCCCCTGATCGACCCGCCGCGCATCCACCAGGCCCGCCAGCAACTGCGCCGCGTGCTGGCCGACGAACTGCGCGACGAATGGGAGCGCCTGTGGCGCGAGCTGGCCCCGCGGGGTGGCTACAGCCCCGACTTCGCCAGCGCCGCGCGCCGCGGCCTGCGCAACCTCGCGCTGAGCCTGCTGTGCCTGACCGGGGACGCGCAGTGGCAGGGCCGCGCCTACCAGCGGGTGAAGGACGCCGACAACATGACCGACCGCTTCGACGCGCTGTCGGCGCTGGTCGGCAGCCGTTCCGAGCTGGCTCCCGCGGCCCTGGAGCGTTTCGCCGCCATGTTCGCCGGCGAGGCACTGGTGCTGGACAAGTGGTTCGCGCTGCAAGCCTCGGCCCCGGGCACCGCGGTGGAACAGGTGCGCGAGCTCATGCGCCACCCCCAGTTCACGCTGAGCAACCCCAACCGGGCGCGCAGCGTCATCTCCACCTTCTGCCAGGGCAACCCCGGCTCCTTCCACCGCGCCGACGGCGCCGGCTACGCCTTCTGGGCCGAGCAGGTGCGCGCGCTGGACGCCCTCAACCCCCAGGTGGCCGCACGCCTGACCCGCGCCATGGACCGCTGGCGCAAGCTGGCCGCGCCCTATGCCCAGGCCGCCGAGAGCGCGATGCGCGAGCTCGCGGCGCACGAGGGCCTTTCCTCCGATTGCCGCGAAATCCTCGACAAGGCCTTGGCCTGAGTGCAATATGCCCCGTCAGGCCCCGAATCCAACCACCAATCCTCCATGTCCGACAACTCCGTCAGTCTTTCCCGCTGGCTGATCGAGCAGCAGCGCACCCACGGCCAGATTCCGGCCTCGCTGCGCCTGCTCATCGAGCAGGTGGCGCGCGCGTGCAAGCGCATCAATCGCGCGGTCAACCGCGGGGCCACCAGCGGCATCCTCGGCAGCCTGGGCAGCGAGAACGTGCAGGGCGAGGTCCAGAAACAGCTGGACGTGATCGCCAACGACGTGCTGCTCGAAGCCAACGAATGGGGCGGCCACCTGGCGGCCATGGCTTCCGAGGAGCTCGAACGCATCCACGTCATCCCCCACCGATTCCCGCGCGGCGAATACCTGTTGCTGTTCGACCCCCTGGACGGCTCCAGCAACATCGAGGTCAACGTGACCATCGGCACCATTTTCTCGGTGCTGCACCTCGATGAAGGTGTCGAGGAGGTCGAGGCCCGGCATTTCCTGCAGCCGGGCCGGCGCCAGGTGGCGGCCGGTTACTGCACCTACGGCCCGCAGACCACGCTGGTGCTCACCCTGGGCCAGGGCGTGAGCACCTTCACCCTCGACGCCGAGCAAGGCAGTTTCGTGCTGGTGCAGGAGCAGTTGCGCATTCCCGAATCCACCCGCGAATTCGCCATCAACATGTCCAACATGCGCCACTGGGCACCCCCGGTACGGCGCTACATCGACGAGTGCCTGGCCGGGCGCGACGGCCCGCGAGGCAAGGACTTCAACATGCGCTGGATCGCCAGCATGGTGGCCGACGTGCACCGCGTGCTGCAGCGCGGAGGCGTGTTCCTGTACCCCTGGGACCGCCGCGAGCCGGACCGCGCCGGCAAGCTGCGCCTGCTGTACGAGGCCAACCCCATGGCCCTGCTGATCGAGCAGGCCGGCGGCATGGCCATCGCCGGCACCGAGCCCATCCTGGACATCCAGCCCACCGAACTGCACCAGCGCGCCGCGGTGATGTTGGGTTCGCGCGAGGAGATCGAGCGCTTGCGCCTGTACCACATGGAGCATGAGGCCAGCGCCACGGGCTGATGTCGCGCGCTGATCTTGCGCACCCCGCAAAACCCGCCGCATGGCGGGTTTGTTTTTTTCCGGATACGACAAAGTTTCGTGAAAGGAATTTCCCCGATCCGCCAACCGGTTGTTATGTGCCCATGAGCAAATCATCGCAAGTTCATTGCCCCATTGTGCCCCCGATTTGCAGGTCGATAGCATGGTTTTCCAAAGCGGGGAGTGTCGCCGAATGCTGAACAGGAGACAGCTTCCCGCCGACGGTCTGGAAAAACCTGCTTCGGCCCTCCGGAGTGCACAAGGGGAGAAAGATTGTGATGGACAGGAGCGAGCTCCGGAGACTGTTTCCGGTCGTCATGACGCCCTCGCATGACGGCAAGTTCTTTGGAAACTATCTCACCTCGCTTCTGAATTTCACGGCCGAAGCCCAGCGAGTGCGCATGAATCTGCAGGTATTCGTCCTGCAAGGAGAAAGCCTGATTACCCGAGCACGCAACCAGTGCGTTGCTCAATTCCTGAAACATCCCGAATGGACCCATTTATTCTGGATCGATTCGGACATTGGATTCTCCAGCCAGGCCGCGTTTCGGCTCCTGCTCAGCGGGCACGATATCGCCGCCGGCGTCTACCCCCTGAAGCTCCAGGAGTGGCCGCCTCAGAACGTACCCCGCAGCGCCACACGGGAGCAGTTCGAAAACTCCCAGGCGCGCTATCCGGTGAACTGCGAAGCCAGCGCGGACGGAACCCGGGTGCAACTGCGCGTGAACCCGGACGGATTCATGGAGGTCTCGGAGGCGCCCACCGGCTTCATGGTCATCGCGCGTGGCGTGATCGAGCGCCTGGTCGCCGCCCACCCCGAGCTTCGCTACGTGCCAGACACCCCCGGCGTGACCGACGAGGGCATGCATTTCCGCCTTTTCGACCCCATGGTCGATCCGAAAACCCGGCGCTACCTCTCGGAAGACTTCGCCTTTTGCAGGCTGTGGACGGATCTGGGTGGGCATATCCACCTCGACGCCTGCTCGAACCTCAGCCACCACGGCTCCAAGACCTACCTCGGCGACTTCGCCCGCTCGCTCCTCTGCAACCCGGGCCGCGCGGTCGGTGCGCCCAGGGCCGCGCACATCGACCTGCAAGGCACGCAATACCTGAGCGCCAACGAGGCACCACGCGCGCCCATGTGACGACCCATACCCATCCACGATGAACTGAACCACGTCGCCATGCCACGCCAGGCATCGCGCTATCCGGGAACCGGGGTCCCTCGACGGCCCTGCTCGGCGGCCAAGGGGGCCTCATGAACCGCAGCTACCGCGTCATCTTTTCCCATGTCACGAGAACCTGGACGGTCGTCTCGGAGCTCGTGCGATCCCGGGGAAAGGCAGCCAGCAGTCCGCGCACCAAGAGAGCCGTGGCGATGTGCGCGCTGACTGGCCTGACCTGGGCCACCGCGCATTTCGCCAGCAATGCCCTGGCCCTTTCCGGCACGCAGATCGGCGTGGGAACCACCACCGAAGTCAGTAACGGGGGCGGGGACATCGCCATCGGCTCCAACGTCGGCTACACCAACGTGATCGCCTGGGACGGCATCGCGATCGGCGACGGCGCCAACGCCAACGACATGGGAGACTCCGGGGTCACGGACCCCATGGCCCTGGGCGCATATTCCTCCGGCTGGGGCGGACACGCGGTGTCCATCGGCCCCTATTCGGAAGCCAGTGGCACCTACGCGCTGGCCCTGGGCATGTCCGCGACCGCGACGGCCAGCACAGCAACCGCGCTGGGGGCCTACGCCAACGGCTCGGCCAACGGTGCGATGGGCGTGGGCTACCAGGCCAATGCCACCGGGATCAACGCCAGCGCCCTGGGCCTGAGCGCACAGGCCGCCGGCGGCGGCGCCGTCGCGCTGGGCCCCTCCGCCAACGCCTTCGCCGCGGGCTCCCTGGCCGAGGGGGCCAATTCCATCGTCACCGGAAACTACGGGGTCGCATTGGGTCCCACCACCAGCGTCACCTCGCTGGGTGGCGTGGCCCTGGGCGCGGGCAGCGTGGCCAGCACGGCGGCTGGCGTATATGGCTGGGACCCGTCGACCCAGGCCGCCTCCGTGAACACGAGCCCCACATGGCTGAGCACCGACGGCGCCGTCAGCATCGGCAGCGGCGCCAGCCTGACCCGCCAGCTCACCAACCTGGCGGCCGGTACCGCGGCCACGGATGCCGTCAACGTGGCCCAGCTGAGCACCGCCACCAGCGCCACGGACAGCTCGATCACCTCGCTGTCCACGGGCCTGTCCACCGGCTTCAGCGTGCCCACCTCCCTGTCCACCGGAATCGCCTCCCTGTCCACCGGAATCAACTCGCTGTCAACCGGCGTCTCCAGTACGGTCAGCAGCACCACCTCGCTGTCCACCGGGGTCTCGAGCACCGTCAGCGGCATCACCTCGCTTTCCACGGGTGTCTCCAGCACCGTCAGCGGCATCACCTCGCTGTCCACCGGCGTCTC
>DAIDHU010000186.1 GCA_027451915.1 Thiomonas sp.
CTCGCGGCGCAAGCCGCGCGGCCACAGCCGATCCACCAGCACCCGGTAGCCGTCGCCCGCGTCAGGGGGCTCGTGGGCACGACGCAGGCCCAGCTTCGAGGCGAGGCTTCCGCGGGAAACGCTCATGCTCCGGCCTTGCCCTGCTCGCGCAGCCAGGCGATGCGCTGCTCGATCTTGCGCGCCCAGTTGCGCGCCATGCCCGGCGCCCGCGCCAGGCGCTGCAAGGCCTCCGGCTCCGCTGCCTCGCTTTGCAGCAGCTCCAGCATGGCGTCGAGCCGAAACGCGGCCTCGCCCGGCTCGACCAGTTCCAGCGCGTCCCCGGGCGTCACGCGCCCTGTGCGAAGCACCCGGCAGTACCAGCCGTTGCGGCGGCTTTGGGCGATGGCGGCGGCCACACCCGGGAAGTCGAGTTTCTCGTCGATCTTCCAGCAGGGATTGCGCGGCTGGCACACCTGCAGCAAGGCCTCGCCCAGGCGCCAGACGTCGCCCACGCGCACCCCGCTCTCGTCCAGTCCCTCGCAGGACAGGTTCTCGCCGATCGCGCCCGGCCCGAGCCTGCCGGCAAGCTGGGGAAACTGCCTTTCGAGCGCCCCATGGTGCCGCAGGGGGTAGACCTGCACCGCCTTGTCGGGCCCTCCGTGCACCCTGCGGTCGGCCTGCACGTCGCCGTAGAAGCCCTCGGGGCCCAGTTGCACGGGGCCCGCCAGGGGCAGCTTGTAGATGCCGCTGAGCTTGCCGGAGGCCGCCAGCGGCCGCACCCCTCCCACGAAGATCCGCACCGCGACCCTGGGCCCCGCCTGCATGTCATGGCTCCTTCGGAAATCACCAGATGGATCGATGCACCCGTCCACGCGAGGCCTTGATCCGCGAGCGCTCCGCCTTGCCCTGCAGCCGGCGCTGGCGCGACGCGAAGCTGGGCCGGGTGGGGCGACGTGTCCTCGGGGCCTGCGCCACCGAGTCCACCAGTTCCTCCAGGCGGCGCATCGCGTCCTCCCGGTTCAGCTCCTGGCTGCGATGGGACTGGGCCTTGAGCACCACCACCCCGTCCTCGGTGATGCGATGGTCGCGCAGGGCCAGCAAGCGCTGCTTCACCTCCGGCGGCAGCGACGAGGCGGCGATGTCGAAGCGCAGTTGCACCGCGCTGGACAGCTTGTTGACGTTCTGCCCGCCCGGGCCCTGGGCACGAATGGCCTTGAGCTCGACTTCTCCGGGCGCGATGGTGAAGGCTGCTGGCATGGCACCCGGCATGCTACGCCGCTCGACCCGGCGCCGCCCCAAGGCCCGCGAATCGCTAGCATCTCACGCACCCCGATGCGGCGAGCTTCGCCACGTCCGGGGCGCCCTCATGCTCCCACGCCACCTTCCGAGGCCGCCATGCTCAAGCTCCTGATCGGCAACAAGAACTACTCCTCCTGGTCGATGCGCAGCTGGGTGCTGATGCGCGAGCTCGGCATCGCTTTCGAGGAACAGGTGGTGCGCTTCGACGGCTTCGAGCCCGACTCCGGTTTCAAGTCCGAGCTGCGACGTGTGGGCGGCGCGGGCAAGGTACCCCTGCTCGTGGACCAGGGCTTCCTGGTCTGGGACACCATGGCCATCGCCGAGTACCTCCATGAGTCCCACCCGGGCGTGTGGCCGGCCGGATCGCGTGCGCGCGCGAGGGCCCGAAGCCTGTGCGCGGAAATGCACAGCGGCTTCGAAGCCCTGCGCTCGCGCTGCCCCATGAACGTCGAGGCCAGCCTGCCCGAGGTGGGGCGTGACATCTGGCGCGACGAGCCCGCCGTGCGGACCGACGTGGCCCGCATCGAGGCATTGTGGAACGACGCCCTTGCCGAGCACGGCGGGCCGATGCTGTTCGGCGCCTTCAGCAACGCGGACGCCTTCTTCGCTCCCGTGTGCATGCGCCTGCGGACCTACGCGCTGCCCCTGGGTCCCGAGGCCGCGGCCTATGTGCGGCGCGTGCTCGCGCTGGCTTCGGTGAGCCAATGGACGGCGCAGGCGCTGGCCGAGCATGATTTCCGGCCCTTCGAGGAGCCCTACCGCGGCGCGCCCGGCTGAATCCGGGTCGCCGCGGCGGGGGCCGCTGTGCTGCGGCCCCCGGGCCCGGCGGCCGCGCCCTACTCGAGCATGGCCTGCAGCCCTTCCGTGAGTTCGACCAGTCCGGGCATGCGCGCCTCGATGGCGTCCAGGGACAGGCCCAGGCGTCGGCCGACGACCGCGGGGAAGGCGGCGGCGCGCTCCTCGGCGTCCCAGCCATGCAGCTGCGCGCGGGCGCGCCATGCGCCCAGATGCACGCAGGCGGCGGCGTCGGAGAACTCCCGTCCCTCCAGCGGCATCGGCGCCTGGCGCAACGCGACCACCATGGCCTCGGGAAAGCGCCACAGGCGCGCCAGCTCCGCGGCCACATCCCCATGGTGGAAGCCCAGTTCCCGGCGTTCGAGCTCGGCGCGCGCGGCTTCCAGCACCGACATCCTGCGGTCCAGCGGCGCCATGGCCTCGGGCGCCGCCGAGTGCAGGTGCAGCTGGCCGATTCCGTGCATCAGCCCGACGGTGAATACCGCATCGGGCTGCGCCTGCGCCTCGGCTCCCAGCCAGCGGGCCGCGCAGGCGACGTCCAGGTTGTAGCGCCAGAAGGCCGGCAGATCCATGCCCGGGGTCTTGCGGAATGCGGCGGCCATGCCGTTGCCCAGCACCAGGTTGCGCACCATCACGAAGCCCAGCATGCGCAAGGCATCGTCGACGGAACCGATGGTGCGCGAGAAATGGAAATAGGCTGAATTGGCCAGGCGCAGCAGCTTGGCGCTGAGCACGGGATCTGCCGCGATCTGCGCGGCCACATGGGCAAAGGAGACCTGCTCGTCGCTGAAGCTGCGGATCAGCTCCTGTGCCACCTTGGGCACGGTGGGTAGCTTGTGGGGTTGGTCCAGCAGGCTGCGCAGGGTGAGCATCGGGGTTTCCGGTGGGCCTGGGTTTTCGATCAGCCCGCCGGGCTCGCACGACGGCGGCCCCCGCCGCGAGCCTGCCGCGGGCCGGGCGTGGGCGCCTCCAGCGCGCCCGTCAGCGTGCGCGCCAGCGCGATCACGCGCTGCGGGTCGGCCCGCAGGGTGCCCATGAGGAATTCGATGATCTCCGAGCGCGGATTGGCCAGCGTGGGCTCGATCATCATGACGGCCGCGGCCAGCGCCAGCGCGCGCTCGCGGCTGGACCGATCGGGAAGCATGCGCTCGAGGGCGTTGAGCGCCTCGACGGGCGCCACCGCGGTGATGCGCGCCTGCTCCTTGAGCAGCCGGGTCCAGTCGATGGCCACCGGCACGCCGCCACGCCCCCGCGCGGGCAGCCTCGACAGCAACAGGGCGAGGCGCAGGCTGCGCCGCTCGAAAGCCCCGATGGAGGCCATGCCGGCCAGCACGATGCGGCACACGGCCTCGGCGAAACCGCCCTGCTCCACCTGCTCCAGCGCCTGCGCGCGAGCCTTCTCGAGCTGCTCCAGCGCGCGTGCGCGCGCCGGCTTCGCGTCGGGCTCATCGGGAGGGAACCAGCGCCCCAGCCCGGCGGGTCCGTACAGCAGGCGCGCCCAGGCCACGGTGAAACCATCGCGTTGCTCGCGCAGGCCGTCCAGGCCGGCGCGCAAGCTGGCATCGAAACGGCGCTGCGCCTCGAGCAGGGGATTGCCGGCCTGCGCGGGCTTGCGACGCGCACGAGCCTGGCGGGCGAGGCCGCGGATCGCGGGAGCCGCGGGCGAGGCGTCGCTGAGCAGCTCGCGCTGCAGACGCAGCGGGTGCAGACGCCCCAGGGCATCGCCCGCGGCGCGATTCGCCAGGGCCCGTACCCATGGGCGCAGGCAGGCCTTGTACCAGCGAGCGTTGAACTCCGAGGCCTTGGCAACGGTCGAGAACAGCGCCTCCTCCCCGCGCCCCTCGGGATTGAGCGCCAGGATGTCCTGCATGGTGCGATGCTCGTAGTGCACGCTGTAATCACCCGGCTCCAGGCTGTCCCAGCGTTGCACGTCGACTCCATCCTTGGACTGGAGCCTCATTTCATACAAGCCTGGTGGCAGGCTCTCGATCACGTCCAGGGAACTTACGAGCTGGTCGTGCTCCTTGCGCGCCACCTCGCCGCCTACAAAGATGCCGAGATGACCGACGCTTTCGTGCAGCACGTAGACGATGGTGCGACCGGCCGCCGCGATGGCGCGCTCGTCGCCCCAGGTGTCGACGATCCAGTTCAGCGCCTGCGGCACCGGAGTGATGTTGTCCCCATGCGAGGCGAACACCACCACGGGCGAGCGGATGGCGCGAAGGTCGATGGGGCGCCCGGCGTCGAGGACCTCGCCCCTCGCGAGCTTGTTGCCCACGAACAGGTCCTCGACGATGGTCTCGATCTCGGCGCCGGTCATGCGGAAATAGCCTCCCCACCACCGCTCGAAGTCCAGGAAGCGGGGCGCTTCGCTGTCCACCTCGGACCACAGCCTGTAGTAGCGGCTCCACCAGGTGTTGGCCGGATGGAGCTTCTCGAAATTGTCCACCAGGTGGGCGCCGTCGAAACGATCGGCCCCCAGGTCGGCGGCCAGCGAGGCCAGCCACGTGCCGCCCAGGGCGGCGCCCGCGTAGCGCATGGGATTGAGCCTGGAACTGCCCGCCCAGTAGGACAGGGGCGCGCCCACCACCATCAAGGGCCCGAACAACTCGGGTCGGGTGGCGTCGAGGGCCATCATCGCCCAGCCCGCCTGGCAATTGCCCACGATCACCGGCTTGTCCGGACAATGCGCATGCCTGGCGATCACGGCTTCCAGGAAACGCGCCTGCGCATGCATCACGTCCGACAGCGTCTGCCCCTCCTCGGGCTGCGGCCGGAAGGTCACGAAATACACCGGATGCCCGGCGCGCATGGCCACGCCCACCTCGGAATCGTTCTTGAACCCGCCGATGCCCGGCCCGTGGCCGGCACGGGGATCGACCACCACCAGCGGACGCAGGTCCTCGCGCGCCGGCAGATCCTTCGGGGGAATCACCCGCAGCAACGCGTAGTTGCAGGGACGCTCGAAGCTCGCGCCGTCGAGCACCAGCTCGTGCTCGAACTTGAGCAGCGCCGGGGTGCCGCGGGCCAGGTGCTCCCGATAGGCATTGCCCCTGTCGAGCAGGGCCTCGAAGAACAGCGCGGTGCGCTGCGCCGCATCCGTCCAGTACTCGCGCACTTCGGCCGGCGTGGCCATGCGCGCCGGGGCGGGTGCGGCGGCCGCGGCGGCTGCGCGCGGCGGGACGGTTCTGCGGGTGGCCATCGCATGATCCTCGAACACGGCGCCGGGCCGTGGTCCTTCGATGTGCGCGATGGTAGGCCGCGGCACCCCGCCGCGGCAACGACTTCGGCTGCCCGGGCCTCAGCGCTGGCCCATGCGCGTGGCGCCGAACAGACCCTTGTGGGTGGATGGCTGGCAACGCCAGTACTGCGGCGGCGCCGCGACCTGGGCTCCCAGCGCCGCCGCGGCGTGCCAGGGCCAGCGCGGGTCATACAGCATCGCGCGCGCCAGCGCCACCATGTCGGCCCGACCCTCGGCGATGATCGCCTCGGCCTGCTCGGGCTGGGTGATCATTCCCACCGCGATCACGGGCATGCGCACATGGCGCCGGATCTCCTCGGCGAAGCCCACCTGGTAGCCCGGGCCCACGGCAATGGCCTGCAAGGGTGACAGCCCGCCGCAGGACACATGCACGTAGGCGCAGCCCCGACGATCCAGCTCCCCGCACAGGGCCACGCTCGACGCCAGGTCCCAGCCGCCGTCGACCCAGTCGCTGGCCGACAGGCGCAGGCCGACGGCGATGCCAGCGGGCACCGCCGCGCGTACCGCCTCGAACACCTCGAGCACATAGCGCATGCGGTTTTCCAGGGGACCGCCATAGGCATCGTCGCGCCGGTTGGACAGCGGCGAGAGAAACTGGTGCAACAGGTAGCCATGCGCCGCGTGCAGCTCGATCACCTCCAGGCCCAGGCGCGCCGCGCGCAGCGCGGCGGCCACGAAACCCTCGCGAATGCGCGCCAGGCCCGCGCTGTCGAGCGCGAGCGGCGCCGGCTCGCCGGCCCCATGGGCGATGGCGGACGGCGCCAGGCAGGGCCAGCCGCCCTCGTCGGGCCGCAGCAGCGAGCCTCCCTCCCAGAGCACGCGGCTGGAAGCCTTGCGCCCGGCGTGGGACAGCTGCACGCCCACGCGGATCGGCGCGTGCGCCCGCACGGCCTGCAACACCCTGCCGAGCGCTGCTTCGTTGGCATCGCTCCACAACCCCAGGTCGCTGGGGGTGATGCGTCCCTCGGGCTCGATCGCGGTCGCCTCCAGGAGCAGCAGCCCGGCGCCAGAGATCGCCAGTTGTCCCAGGTGCATGAGATGCCAGTCGGTGGCGCAGCCCTCGATGGCGGAATACTGGCACATGGGCGCCACCACGATGCGATTGGCCAGCTCGAGCTCGCCCAGCCGGATGGGATGAAACAGGGAAGCGGTCATGTCGGGTTTGGATCAGGGGAGCAGGAAATGGCGCCGGCTGGAAGGCCGCGCCTGGAGCACCCGGCCCGGCGTGCCGCGGCCGGCCTGGCTGGCGAGGGAAGGCGCGCGGGCCTGCATGCTCAGTCGGGAAGCCCGGTCTTCACGGTCTCGGGCAGCATCCAGGGCAGCACCAGACCCAGCAGGTAGACCAGGCCGATGATCAGCGCCGCCTGGCTGATGCCCCCGAAGGAGCGGATCAGGGTGCCGGCGATGATCGGGAACACCCAGGCGATCAGGCGCGCGGCGTTGAACACCACGCTGATGGCCGTGGAGCGCACGGTGGAGGTGAACAGCTCCACCGGATAGATGGCCATCCAGACATAGGCGCAACCCAGGGTGAAGAATCCGTTGATGGGCGCGACCACCATCATCGCCCCCACCGTATGGGTGTACCTGTAGGTGATCACGGTGGTCACCAGGCAGCCGGCGAAGGTCAGGAACATGAACAGGCGGCGCCCGATGGCGTCGGCGATGAAACCGGCGATCATGTAGGCGACGATGGCCCCCACGGTGTAGGAGATGGAAACCCGTGCGCCCCAGACGGGTGCGCCGGAAAGCCCCTGCGCCTTGGCCAGTCCGATGGTGAAGATGGGCAGCCAGCTCGAGATCGCCCACCAGCCCGTGGTGGTGACGATGGACAGCACGGTGGTGATCACCGTGCGGCGTCGGGCCACGGGGTCGCGGAACAGTTGCATCAGCGAGAAGGGGCGCCGCGCGTGCGCCGCGGCCGGCTCCGCCGCCTGCTCGGTCGGCCCCCAGCGCCGCGCGCGCACGGCCTCGCGCCACTTCTCCGACTCCTCGACACCGCGACGCAGGTACAGCACGAACAAGGCCGGGAGCGCGCCCAGCACGAACATCAGGCGCCAGCTCTGCGCGCCCAGGGGATGGGTGATCGACAACACGTACCAGGCCACCGAGGCCAGCAGGGTTCCCCAGCCGAAACCCGACTGCAGGAAGCCGGCGCCCTTGGCCCGCGCCTGCTGCGGCCAGGTTTCCGCCAGCAGGGAAATGCCGGTGCTCCACTCGCTGCCCAGGGCCAGCCCGGTGAGAAAGCGCAGCGCGCACAGGCTCGCGAAACTGTCGGCGAAAGCGGTCAGGCCGGAGAACAGGGCGTACAGGAACACCGACCACAGCATCATGCGCTTGCGCCCGATGTAGTCGGCCAGCACCCCGCCGACCAGTCCGCCCAGGCCCCAGCCCAGCAGGGTGATGCCGATGGCCGTGCCCGCGTACACCGGGAAGGAGGCCAGCTGCGCCGGAGCCAGCAGCGCGTGCAGCATCGGCCCCAGCACCATGACCAGCGCGATCGCCTCGTAGCCGTCGAACACCCAGCCGAGAAATCCCCCCGTGAGCACGCGCCAGTGCATGGCCGTCAGGCCGGTGCTCCAGGGCACCGGCGCGGCTCCCAGGGTCGCTGTGTCTTTGGTCTCCATCCTGCTCCTCCTGTGGCGGTGAGTCATGATCCCTGCGCGGCGCCAGGCTCCAACGGCGAGGGCCCTCGAGGGCGAGGGCACAGCTTAGGCGCGCCATCGCCTTGTGAATTCGAAAGTCGTTGACTTATCCTTAACTTCTGCTCAAGTCAAATCCGACATGGATCGAGCCATCAACCCCGCCCGCTTCGATCTCACCACCCTGCGGCTGTTCGTCGCGGCCGTGGAGACCGGCAGCCTGACCCTCGGCGCCGAGCGCATGGCCCTGAGCCTGCCCGCCGCCAGCAAGCGTCTTGCCGCGCTGGAAAGTCATATCGGCAGCGTTCTGCTGCAACGCAGCAAGAAGGGCGTGACTCCCACCGCCCCGGGCCTGACCTTCCTGCGCTACGCCATCGGCATCGTGGCCGGCACCGAGCAACTCTCGATGGCCATGATCGACTACCACCGGGGCGCCGGCGGACACCTGCGCCTGTGGGCCAACACCTCGGCCTTCACGGGATTCCTGCCCCAGTTGCTGGCACGCTACTCGGCCGCCTACCCGGCGGTGATGCTCGACCTGGAAGACGCCCTCAGCGAGGAAGTCGTGCGCGCGGTGACCCGGGGCAATGCCGAGCTGGGCGTCATCGGCAACAACACGCCCCTGGGCGAGCTGCACTCGCTGCCTTGCGACAGCGACGAACTCATGCTGGTGCTGCCCGCCGCGCATGCGCTGGCCGGGCGCGACCTGGTGCCGGTCGAGGAGGTGCTGGAACACGACATCGTCGGCCTGAGCCGCGCCACCTCGCTGATGCGCCAGGTGGCCTCCGCCGCCGCCGCCAAGGGCCTGAGCCTGCGCATCCGGGTGCAGGTACGGGGCTTCGATGAGGTCTGCCGCATGATCGCGGCCGGCCTGGGCATCGGCATCCTGCCCAGCGCCGGTGCCGCGCCACACGTCAAGTCCATGGGTCTGGCACTGCGACGCCTTGGCGGCATGCCCACGCGCCGCGGGCTGCTGCTGGTCATGCGCGACGAAGCCGCGCTGTCGGCGCCGGCCAGCGCCTTCGTGCGCATGGCGCGCGAACGCTGCGCGGGCTGCGGGTACGCGGACGATCCCGCGCACGGGGACTGATCGCCGAGGCTCCCGGCAAGCGCGGACCGGGAACTCGTGGTCGCGCTGCCGGACTCCCTGCGCGCCTCGGGCCCGCTACATCACCTTGCCGAGAAACTCCCGGGTCCGCGGGTCCCTGGGCGCGCCGAACAACTCCGAAGGCGGGCCATGCTCGACGATCACGCCCCGATCCGTGAAGTACACGTGGTCCGCCACCTCCCGGGCAAAGCCCATCTCGTGGGTGACCAGAATGCAGGTCATGCCCTCGGCCGCCAGTTCCTTGATGGTCAGGAGCACCTCGCCCACGGTTTCCGGATCCAGCGCCGCCGTCACCTCGTCGAACAGCATGACGTCGGGGTTCATGGCCAGCGAGCGCGCGATGGCCACGCGCTGCTGCTGCCCACCGGACATCTCGCCCGGGTAGGCATGTTCACGGCCGGACAGGCGAACCTTTTTCAGCAGCGCGAAGGCCCTCTGCTCGACCTGCCGGCGATCCTGGCCCAGCACGTGGATGGGGGCCATCATCACGTTCTGCAGCGCAGTGCGATGGGGAAACAGGTTGTACTGCTGGAACACCATGCCCACGCGCCGGCGCAGGGCGAGCTTGTCCAGCCGCGGGTCATGCACGTCGATGTCGAACACCCGGATCGTCCCGCTGTCGAAGGGCGTCAGCGCGTTGATGCACCGGATCAGGGTGGACTTGCCGGATCCGGAGGGGCCGATGATGCAGACCACCTCGCCCTTTTTCACCGTGAGCGACACGCCCTTGAGGACTTCCGTGTCGCCATAGGACTTGCGCAGATCCTGGATGACGACGGCGGCTTCATCGGAGATGGTCATGGAATGGCAACTCAGATCTTCACCGCGAAGCGGCGCTCGAGACGAACCGTGTAGCGGGCGATGGGATAGCAGTACGCAAAGAACCACAACATGATGTAGCCATACAGGGGGGCCAGGATGTCGGTGCGCCCGCCCTCGGCCGCCGTGACCTGCGAAGCCAGGGTCATGACCTCGTTGACCCCGACGATGGAGGCCAGCACCGTGGAGGTGGTGAGAATCGAATACAGGTTCATCCAAGGCGGCAGCATGCGCTTGACGCACTGGGGCAGGATGACCAGCCACAACTGCTGCTGGCGGCTGAAGGCCAGGGATTCGGCCGCCTCCCACTGACCCGACGGAATCGAGGCCACGGCTCCGCGCAGGATCTCCGCCACGTTGGCCATCACCGGCAGGCTCAGCCCGATCACGGCCTTGAACCACCCGGGCAGGGGAAGGGTCACCCCCCCCACGCGCAGTTGGAAGGGGATCAGGAAAATGGCGAAGAACAGCAGCACCAGCCACGGGGCGTTGCGGAAGAACTGGGTCAGCACCCAGGCCACGCGCCGGGTGCCGTGGGTCTGCGAGATCAGACCCAGGCCCAGCGCCACGCCCAGCAGCGTGCCCAGGCCCATGGAAAGAAAGCTGATCAAGATGTTGAAGCCGAAGCCCCGGAGCAACAACGGAGTCCAGCGCACCAGCACGGCCAGTACGCCGGCCTGCTGCGGCGTGGCGGCGGCATCGGCCACGCCGCTGCCGATCAGCACCAGCAGTACCAGCGCGCCTCCATGCCACAGGCGCAGCCTGGGCGCCTGCCAGGGCTCGACGCGCGCGAGCGCTTCGGCGCGGGGGGCCAGCACGGCCAGCGGCTCGCCGGCAGGGTGGGTCGGCGTGTTCATCGGGAATAGCCCGGCAGGCGAGGCGGTGCTCGAGCTTGTGCATGAGGTACACCAGCAGCCCGACCAGCGCCACGTAGGCGAACAGCAGAACGACCATCATCACCGAGACGTTGGATTCATCCGACCAGATCTGGGCCGAGGCATACAGGAGCTCGGGCACGGCGATCGCATAGGCCAGCGTGGTGGTCTTGATCAGGTTCACCAGGTTGTTGTTCAGGGCCGGCAGGCTCACGCGCAGCGCCAGCGGCAGCACGATGTGCCTGTAGGACTGGAAACGCGTGTAGCCCAGCGCCTCGGCGGCCTCGATGGTGGCCGACGGAACCGCCTCGATGCCCGCGCGGAAGATCTCCACGTTGAAGGCTCCGGCGAAAAAGGTCAGCGAAACACAGGCCCAGACGAAGCCGCTGACCAGGGGCTGGGGCAGCCCGATGGCGTTGGTGGTCCTGGGCAGAAGGTTGCTGACGCCGAAGTAGAAAAAATACATCTGCACCAGCGGAGGCGTGTTCCGGAACAGCTGGATGTAGCCCTGCACGATGCGCCGGGTCCAGACCATCTTCGATCCCTGCAGCCAGGCGCCCACGACTCCGACGATCACGGAGCCGAGCACGCAGACCACCGACAGCTCCGCGGTCACCAGGAAACCACGCAGGAACCTGGCCCGGTCGAAGGGGTCGTAGACGATGGTGAGGTTGATCCCGCTGGTCTGGGAAAGGTGACGGAACCAGCCGACGATCTCGTTCATCATGCGTGCGCCGAGGCAAGCCCTGGGAATCGCGAGGCCACCGCCCGCACGGGAACGCTCCCCGGCGACGGGCGGCGGCGGGAGGCCATTCGATCAGAACGCAGCGGCCTCACTTGGCGCTCTTGTACTGCTCGTGCAGTTTCTCTACATAGGCCGAGTGCTGGGTGATCCCGAACTGGGTCTCGAGCTTCAGCACCTCGCCGCTTTGCGCCCAGTCGCGCGACATCTGGTTCATGAAGGCGTGGAAGTCCTTGTCGCCCAGGCGCGTGGCCATGCCCCAGGGCTTCGCATCCAGGGTTTCGAGGGGCATGTCGTAGCCGCTCCACTCCTTGTCGAGCAGCTTGCCCTGGATGAAGGTGTTGTCGAAGATGAATCCGATGCAACGGCCCTGCTTGAGGGCTGTCAGCGCCTCGGCGGTCCCCGTGAACGCGACGATGTGCACGCCGTACTTCTGCTCGGAATCCTTGTTGTAGTAGGTGCCCTGGATGCCGCAGACCGACTGGCCCTTGAGGTCGGACCACTGGTGCGCCTTGACCTTGTCGGACAGCATCACGTTGTAGCCCGAGGCGTAGTAGTAGGGCTCGACGAACCACACGTCCTTGGCGCGCTCGGGCGTCACGTTCATGGTGGCGATCAGCAGGTCGATCTTGCCCTGCTCCAGGAACTGCATGCGGTTGGAAGCCGTCACCGGCACGTATTCAACCTTGACCCCGAGCTTCTTGGCGGCCTGGGCCGCCAGCGAGGGCTCGATGCCCTGGATGCTTCCGTCCGGCGCACGGAACCCGAAGGGCGGGTAATCCGCCTTCACGCCCACGATCAGGGTGCCGCGATGCTTGATGGCGTCGAGTTCGCTGGCCTGCGCGGCCACGGTGACACCGGCGGTGAGCACGAGCCCGAGGGCCAGGCCTTGAATCAGGGAGGAGAGTTTCAATTCACGGCTCCATGTGAGGGTCATCGAAGGGCGCGTGACGCCAGGCGCCGCGGCCAACTTTTGGTTGCGAATTGAAGTATGTTGATTCGCAACCGAATCCCTTGTCAATAGGCGTGTGTACCGGGCTTGTCGAAGCGCTGCGCAACGATCAGGCGCAAGGATCAGGCGCAAGGATTGGGCGGAAATGCGGGTTCGCGCGAAACCATGCCCGGCCTCGGCGCGGGCGTGGTTAGTCAGGGGTCGATGCGCCACCAGCGCCGCGATGCCCGCACCGCATAGCGCGCCCGGTACTGGGAGGGGGAAAGGCCGGTCTCGCGCTGGAACAGGCGCCGGAAGGCACTGCCGTCCTGATAACCGCAATGTTCCATGACGCTGTCCAGATCCATCATGGTGACCTCCAGCAATTGCTTGGCGCGCTCGACCCGCAACTTCTGCAGGTAGCGCAGCGGACTCATTCCGACCACCTCCCGGAAATGCCGCAGCAGGGTGCGCGTGCTGACCGAGGCGATCTCGGCGAGCGAGTCCAGGTCGTAGGGCTCATGCGCGTGGTGCTCGATCCACTGCCTGGCCTTGTAGACCACGCTGTCGCGGGTCACCGAGTTCACGCCGGACAGATGGATTCCGGATTGCTGATACCGCGTGGCCTCGTAAAGCAGGGCATTGGCGCCGATCTGCGCCAGTTCCTCGCCCGCGAAATGCCGCACCAGGGCCAGGGCCAGTTCGGTGTGCGCGTTCATCGCGCCGGCACTGAAGATGTCGCGATCCACGATCACCGGAGCGTCCATGCGCAGCCCGACCCCGGGGTAGCTGCGGGCGAACCATCCGGCGATCAGCCAGGCGACCGTGGCCTCCCGTTGCTCCAGCACCCCGGCGTGCGCCAGCAGGACCGAGCCGTTGTACAGCGCCGCCAGCGCCCCCCCGGCCCGCCTGTGCTCCCGGATGATCCGGATGGCTTCCCCCGAATCCCTGAGCAACTGGACCAGATGGGGAACGTTTCGCATGTCGACACCCGGCACGACCAGCGCCGTGCGCTGCGGTGGCAGGCGAAGCGGGACCGGCGGCGGGCGATCGCAGGGCTCCCACCAGTCCGGCAGGGGCAGCTCGCGGCCCTGGGCATTGATGACGCGCCAGCTCAGCGGAACGGTTCGCTTGCGGGGATGATGCATGCGCCACATGCGATTGGACATGCGCAGCACGTCGATCACTCCGAACACGGAGCCGATCAGGCAGCCTGGGCTGTACAGCAGATCGATGCGCGCGGACATCGGCCCTCCCGGAGTTGGCGAAAACAGCTTGTTTTCTGGCGAAATCGGCTTTCCACAAAGGACCTGATGGTAGCCCATGGCGACTGGATGGCGAGGATTTTCCCCTGATTCAAGGCGCTCTCCGGCTTGGCGAAAACGGCTTGGTTGTTGGCGCTTTCGGCACGCCTCGGATCCCCTGCCCGTGCCTAGACTCGATCTGTCCGATGCGCGCCCCCAAGGGCCGGGTCCCGCCCCATGCGCGCGCTCACGACGGCTCGCGGCGGGTGGTCGGCGACCACGAACGGCGCAGCCCCACGACAACACCAGGAGGAGACCCCCATCGTGCCTTGCCTACCCTACAAAGCCCTGATCGCCGCCATCGCTGCGTCGGCCCTGCTCGCCGGCTGCGGCGGCGGTTCCTCGTCGCCGCAGGGCGCGAGTGCCGACACCCTGATGTCGAGCCACGCCGTGGCCACGCTGTCGACCAGCCAGTTGCAGAACCTGCTGGTCACGCGCTACGCCGGGCAGAGCGCGGCCCAGCAGCTCATCGGAGCCCCGCAATGCGGCGTCCAGGTGGACAAGTTCGTCTACGCCACGGTGGGCGGCGAGGGCGAGGCCACCGATGCCTCGGCCGCGCTGATGCTGCCCAGCGGAACGGCGGCGCAGTGCCAGGGCCCCCGCCCCATCGTGGTCTATGCCCATGGCACCGCCATCGACCATGCCGAGGACATGTCGGCGATCAACGATCCTACGAATCCGGCCTACGCGACCTCCACCCGGGTCGCGCTGATCTTCGCCGCGCATGGCTACATCGTGGTGGCGCCGAACTACGCCGGCTACGACCTCTCCACCCTGCCCTATCACCCCTATCTCGATGGAGCGCAGCAGTCCCAGGACATGCTCGACAGCCTGACTGCCGCGCGCCAGTTGTTGCGCCAGCCTGGAAGCCTTGTCACCGACAATGGGAAATTGTTCGTCACGGGATACTCCGAGGGTGGGTACGTGTCCATGGCGACGCTGCAGGCGCTGGACGCCCAGGGCCGCCCGGCGACCGCGGGCGCGGCGATGTCGGGGCCCTATGCCATGCTGGCCCTGGGGGACGAGATCTTCCTGGGCCACCCGAACGTCGGCGCAACGGCCTATCTGCCGCTGCTCGCGAATTCCTACGCCCACCTCCGGCAGGGCTCGATCGATCCCTCGCAAGTGTTCAGCAGCCTGTATTCGAAGGCGTACACGCTGTTCCCGGGAACCACCGATTTCAGCGACTTCGGGAGTCTGGTGGCGAATGGCGAGATCCCGGCCAGCGCATTGTTCCAGTCGCCGGCGGGCGCTGCCGGCGCGGCCGGCTTCTCCACCTCGGCCTACCCGTCCCTGGCGTCGCTGCCCGAAGGCGCGCCCTTGTACGGAGCCGGATTCGATGCCTCCGCGTACCTGGTCGGCACGGCGTTTCGAGCCGCCTATGTGGCCGACGTCGACGCCCACCCGGATGGCGGGGCCCCGATCGACGGATCGGCGCCCGACCTGAGCGGCACGCCGCCTGCCATCGCGGCCGATCCCCAGTCGCTGCTGCGCCAGGATCTGAAGGCCAACGATCTGCGCAACTACACGCCCAGCATGCCGCTTCTGCTTTGCGGAGGGCACGGCGACCCGGAAGTGCTGTGGGACCAGGGCGCCGGCCTGATGACCGCGATGCTGCGGAGCAAGGAGGCCAGCGATCCCTCATTGCGCTTCGTCACCCTCGACCTGGACACCAGCTCGGGCAGCGCCGGAACCTACGTGCAATACGGCCTGAGCCCGGCGGTGAATGCCGCCCTGCAGGCCATGGGCGCGCAGGCGCAGGCCGCCTTCACCGGGTATCAGGCGGCGGTGGATTCCGCCGTGGGGCCGGCGCTGGGGCTGGAGGCATATCACACGGACGAGCGTCCCTACTGCACGGTGGAAGCTAGAACCTTGTTCGATCAGTATTGAGCGTCCCGGGAAAGCCCCTGACGCGGGGCGCGCGGCGCTCATGCACAATTTCCCGTGAAAGCTCATGGCGCGACTGAGCCAGCCGGCGCCGCGGGGCGGCGGGCGCGGCGCCCGCCGCGGTGCATCATGGGCGCTGACTGTGGAGAACGGGCATGCCCGGGGACTTGGCGCATTCCGCGATTGTCGTGCTCGAACCCGGCCTGGCCCTGGTGTTCGCCAGCCGCGGTGCGCGTTCGCTTTTGCTGCGGGAGCCCGATAGCGTCGAGGCCGGCCCCATGTGGCTGCACGATGCCCTGGACGAGGCTTCGCGTTCTGCCCTGCGGCTTGCCCTGGCGCAGCAAGCGGGAGACGAGCCCAGGGAAGCACTCCGGCTGGCCATGCGCCCGGAGGTATGCGCCCCCTGCGGCCCCACGGTGCTGCTGGAACTGATCGAGCGCAATGCGAACGGCGCCTGGCTCGCCAGGCTGCGTGGCGCGCCGCGGCCCGGGTCGCGGGCGGCGCCTCTGGTCGAGCCCAGCCTGTTGTTCGAGAACATGAACACCGGCTTTGCCTTGCACGAAATCCTCACCGACGAGCAGGGTGCTCCCGTGGACTATCGCTTCGTCCAGGTCAATCCAGCCTACGAGGCACTGACAGGGCTGCGCGCGCAGGACCTGCTCGGGCGCCGCGTGCTGGAGATTCTTCCCGGCACGGAGTCCTTCTGGATCCAGGCCTTCGGCGAGGTGGCCCTGGGTGCGCCAGCCCGGGAACTCGAGAACTATTCCTCCGAACTCGGCCGCTGGTACCACGTGCGGGTGTTCTCGCCAAGGCGCGGCAGTTTCGCGGTGATGATCGCCGACATCACCCAGCGCAAGCAGCTGGAACTGGCGGTGCTGCAAAGCGAGCGCCTGTTCCGCACCATCTTCGAGCAGGCGCCGGCCTGTGTAGCCCTGATCCGGCGCGGGAAACTGCACACGGTGAACTCCGCCTTCCTCGAGGCCTTCGGCTACGAGCGCGCCAGCGAACTGGAGGGGGTCGACATGCTGGGATTGCTCGACGCCGGGCAGCGAGCCGACGTGGCCGGGCAGATGCAGGCACACTCCGACCCGAATCCCGCCGCTCCGGCGCTGCGCACCCGGGGTCTGCGGGCCGACGGCCAGGCCTTTCCCCTGCTGGTGTCCTTGCGCCAGGTGCATGTGGACGCGGACAGCGAGCCGAGCTACCTGATGATCGGCATCGATCTGTCCGAGCGCGAGCAGCACGAGCACGCGATCGACCACCTGAGACGCCATGATGCCCTGACCGATCTGTACAACGCCCGCGCCTTCGAGGAGGCCGTGGCGCGCGCTGGCGAACGCAGCGCGGCCGAGGGCGGCTTCGCCTGCGTGGCACTTCTGGAACTCGACGGCATGGCTTCCATCAACGAGGGCCATGGTCGATCCGCGGGCGACGAGTTCCTGCGCGCCTTCGCGCGGCGCCTGCGCGCCTGCACGGATGCGCATGCCGCGCCCGCGCGCATCGAGAACGCCCGCTTCGCTGTCTTGCTGAACCTGCGACCGGCGGCGGCGGCCAGCGCGGACCAGGCGCTCGGGCTGGCGCGCGAGCAGGCCGTGGCGCTTCAGGCCGCGATCGGACATCCCCACCTTGTCGACGGCAAGCTGCTGCCCGTTCGCACCACGCTGGGTCTGGTCGTGTTCCAGGGCTCGGAGATCCACGCGCACGAGTTGGTGCGAAGGGCGGCCATCGCCGCCCGCCACGCCCGCCAGGATTCCGTGGAGGCCATTGGGGTCTTCGAAACCTGGATGCTCGATGCCGTGGTGCGACGCCACGCCACGGAGAGTGCCCTGCGCGAAGCCATCGGAGCCGAGCAGTTCCGCCTGCACTACCAGTTGCAGTTCGACCACGAACGCCGGGTGATCGGCGCCGAGGCCCTGCTTCGCTGGCAACATCCCGAACAGGGACTGCTGGGGCCTGGATCCTTCCTGGATCTGGCCGAGCAATGCGGGCAGATGGACGCCGTGGGTCGGTGGGTGTTGCGCCGCGCCTGCCTGGACCTTCGATCGATGATGCGCGAGGGCCTGGACGCGCACCTGCTGCCGCCCCTGTCGGTCAACGTCACCGCGAGCGAGTTCCATCGCGAGGACTTCCTGCCCAGGGTGTCGCAGATCCTGCAGACGACCGGCGTCAAGGCCGGCTCGCTCAAGCTCGAGCTCACGGAAGGCATGCTGCTCAGCAATTCCGAGAACACGGTTCGCCGCATGACCCAGCTCAAGGAAATGGGCTTCCAGCTGTCCCTGGATGATTTCGGAACGGGCTTCTCTTCCCTGGCGTATCTGCGGCATTTCCCCTTCGACGAAATCAAGATCGACCAGGCCTTCGTGCGAGCGCTGGAGGCGGACAGGCAGACCCGCGCGATTGTCGTCGCCATCGTCAACCTGGCGGAGAAGCTCGGCTTGCGGGTCATCGCGGAAGGCGTGGAGACCGATGCGCAGTGGCAGATCCTGATGGAAAGCGGCTGCCGCAGGTTCCAGGGATTCCTGCTTGCCCGACCCCAGCCTCTGGAGGACATGCTGGAGCGACTCGGCCCGGCGAGTCGGGCGCCCGAGCTAGCCCGAGGGCGTTGAGCCGGGCCTCAGGGCGATTCCGGCCTCCCGCCCATGCGGCGGGGATCGGGCTCGGCGGCGACGCTGGCGCGGAATCGGGATTGGTACAGATACAGGTACGCGGCCTGGAAGCCGGCGCCCAGCAGGAACGGCGCGGCCAGCCATCCGCTGTCCATCATGAGTCCGGCAAGGAGGGGCCCGAGGGATCGGGGGACCTGGCGCGCGATGGAGCTGACCGCGCCCGCGAATCCCCTGCGATGGTTGCGTACCAGCCTGGCGGTGACCGCGGCGCGAAGTCCGTTGGTGCTGCGATTGAGGGTCTTGTGCAGCAGATAGGCGGCCATGGCCCAGGCCGGCCCGGGCGCCAGGGGCATGAGAACCAGTGCCCCCAGCGCGGCCGCGCGTAGCGGAACGATGGCCCCCATCAATCCCAGGCGCGACGTCAAGCGCGTTCCCAGAGGCGCGCCCAGGGCGGCGGCAACGAAGCCGGCGGCCATCAAAGGGGCGATCTGGGCCGGGCCAAGGCCGAAACGCCTGGCGAACCAGTAGGAGACCAGCGGCCCGGAAAGCCCGATGCCCGCGCCTTGCAGGAGGTTCACCAGCCCCAGGTTGCGGAGATTGCGGTTTTCTCCCCGGCGCGTATCGCGCTCGAGCCGGGGCTCGATGGCTTCGCGCTCCAGACCATGCCGGTCTCGCGCCAGCGCGACACAGACCAGGCAGGCCAGGGCGAACGCGAGCGCGAGCGGAAACATGAGGGTGTAGTCGGCGGCGCTGGGCGCCGCTGCGTGACCCAGCGCCGGAAGCGCGCCCAGCGCGGCACCGACGGCCATGCCCGCGAAGCCGAAGCTGGTGTTCAGGCTGAGCAGGCGACTGAGCTGCTCGGTCCCGCGCAGTCCCTGGGTCAGCCAGGCCTGTTCGATGGATCCGAAAGGCCCGGCGGATCCGTTCGCGCCCCGCCCGAAGGCCCCGGCGACCGCCGCCAGAGAAAGCACGGTACCGGCCGGGTGAATGCTCGCCGCGGCACAGCTCAGCACGTACAGCATCTCGTATCCGAGCAGGAAGCGCTTGCGCCCCCAGCGGTCGCTCGCCGCCGCGAGCAGGGTGAGCAGAACGGCGAAGACCAGGCCGGCGGCCAGCACGGCTCCGATGCGCACGCCATCCCATGCGCTGGCGCGCAGGAACAGGGCGAAGTCGGCGGCGAGGACCCCTTGCGCGACGCTACGGAACCAGCGGGCCGCGATCAGCAAGCGGCGATCGCGTTCAAGCGCATGCGGAGTCTGTGCTTCGGGCATGGGCTTGCGTGGCCATGATGCGCCCGCTGGAGCGGGCGCCGGTTTCGGGAAACAGGAAGTCCAGGACCTCGCCCACCAGGTCGGTGCGCCGTACGAGGCCGCCGAAGCCGTGCGCGCCGTCGGGCAGTTCGACCAGGTCCAGGCTGGCCTGCAGGCATTGGGAGCGCGCCGCCAGCTGCATGGCCCGCACCCAGCTGCGGGCACGGTCGAGGCGGGTGCGCCCCTGGATCTGGTCAAGTCGCTCGTTGCGGCGCAGCAGCCTGCTGTGGGCGTGCTCGCGCTGCCCCACGAACACCCGCCCCGGAACGCGCAGATATCGCCAGGCTTCCAGACGCGGGAACTCCGCGGGGGCATGGCCCGTCCCCAGGGGATAGTGCAGGGTCTCGTCGGGAAAGGTGTACCAGCCGGGCGCGCTCAGGGCATAGCGCCGGACCATGTCGGGGTGGGCCATGACGAACCTGTGCACGAACTGCGCGCCGCCTGAATGGCCGAACAGGCGCAGGTCCGAGGGGTCGAAGCCATGCTCCCCGGCCAGGCCCGCGACCAGTGCGATCAAGTGCAGGTCGGCGCGCTGCCCGTGCCCTGGGCGGCCGAGGCGCTGATAGTCGGGGTAATGCTGCCCGTCGAAGCAGGGCACGAGCAGATGACAGGCGCGCTCGCGCGCCCGAGGGGCGAAAGCCTGCATCTGCTCGAGTGCATTGCGGCGCACGCCGTGGACGGCAATCAGCAGGCTCGAGCACCGGCCGAGAACCGGAGATTCCTGGAACCAGTAGCTCAAGGCACCGAAGCGTCGCGCCTCGGGCAGGGGAACGGAAGGGGTCGACATGGGCGTCACTCGCCCTGCCGGCGCAAGCGCTCCAGAAGATCGGGCAGCCTGGGAAGCACGCCACCCAGCACGGCCGGGGTCGCGAGCTCGTCGATGGTGCAGGTCGGCACCTTCAAGGCCGCGCCGGCCTTGCGCGTGGCCAGCGGAGATGCCGTGAGAACCCCGCTGACCGCCACGACGGGAAGGCCTCGCTGTTCGAGCCAGGCGACTCCGGCAATGGCACTCATGGCATCCGGCGCGGCGAAAACCACGGCGTCGACAAGCTTGGCGAACAGGTGGCCCTGCACCAGAGCCGAGGTTTCCCGCTGCAGCAGACCATCGGCGACTTCGATGACCGCGCAGTCGACACCGGTGGACGCGAGGTGTCCCGAGAGGTCGCCCAGGATGCGCTCCACGGTCGCGCAGTCCAGGCCCGCGGTCGAGGCATGACCCATGTCGGTGAAGTCCAGCACGGGCGACGCCCCGGCGTCCTGCATGAGCCAGCGGTCTCCGCCGGCTCCTGTGCCGGTGATCTTCGCCGCCCCCACCCGCAGCCCTGAGCGCTTGAGCCCCGCGATCAGATTGGCGGCGGTGGTGGTCTTGCCGGCGTTCATGCTCGAGCCCAGCACCGCGATGCTCAGGGCGGCGCGCCCACGGGCCCCGCCCAGCGCGCCGCGGCGCAGGTTGAGCACCCCCTGGGCGTCGGCCAGCAGGCCCAGGGGAGTGATCTGCGTGGCGGGCTTGATGCTCGCGTGCCGGCTCAGGACCCTCGCGGCCACGCCTCCTCCGGCCACCAGATGGCAGGGGGAGAGATCCTCGGGAATCACCGCCTCGAACTGATCCGGCGCATAGCGCTGGCCATAGGCGACGACGATGGTGTCGCCGGGCCATAGACGCTGCCGGCGTCCGTCGGCCGACTCCAGGTGCTGATGCATGCCCAGTTGCGTGACCTGGGCGACGACCAGGTCACCGGCACGCGGAGCGGCCTGGACCAGGGCCAGTTCCTCCAACGCATCGAGGCCGATGCGCCGCACCGTGTAGGCCGCCTTCGCCGACCGCAGGCGCTGGGCGGCGGATTCGACGGACATCGCGCCGCGGCGCCTGGCAATTCGCGGCGCCTGCAGCTCGCCGGCCATGTCGGGAAGAGTGACTTTTTGCATCGTGGCCTCCAGGAGGAAGGTGCATGGGACAGCACCGTATCGCGCCATGGAGCACACTTTAAATGGGAAAATTTCCCATGTAATGACAATCAAATGACATTACATTTCTTACGTTTGGTCACTTTTGTCATGTGACACCGCGCGATGCTCCGCCGGAGCGCAGGCGCTCAATGGGCGGCGCGCGAGCCTTCGTTCAGATCGTGGACCAGCTCGGCGGGCGCGCTGGCGCGCGCCATGGCCGGCCCCTGCCCCACCTCGCAGCCTTCCCAGCGCAGGAACTGGAGGTCGGCGTCGGAGCCCACGCCATCGGCGATGGTGAGCGCCCCCAGGGTGTGCGCCAGGGCGATCAGGGAGCGCGCCATCGCCGCGCGTTGCGGCTCGTCGGCCACGCCGTCGACGAAACACCGCGGCAATCGCAGGGACTCGAAGCCCAGGCTGTTCAGATAGGGCAGCGCGATGGTCGCGGCGCCGAAGTCGCGAAACACGAAGCCGACCCCCGCCTGGCGCAGGCGTTGCATGGCCTCGAGCAGGCTGGATTCGGCGCGCGACACCACGGCCTGGCTGAGCCCCAGATCGATTTGCAGCGAGGGGGCGCTCAGCTCGCCAAGGGCCTGCAGCAATTGCTCCAGGTACGCAGGGTCGTCGAGGAATTCCCCGATCAGGGGAAGACTCACCCGCAGCCCGCTGCCGAACTCGGCCTGCCAATGGCGCGCCCAGGACACGCCCTGCCCGAGCAGCCAGCGCATCGTGCGCACCCGCGGCGCGCCCATGCCCAGGCGGTCGGCCACCTGTTCGGTCGACAACAGACCGCGACGACTCTTCCACTTGGCGACGAGCTCGACCCCGTGCATGCGCAAGGAATCCATCCTGAGCTGGGCCTGCGCCTGCAGCACGATGCGCCCTTCGGGCGCGGCGTCGGCCAGCTCCTCGGCCAGTTCCTGGTCGCCCTGGTCGCGCGCCCGCCCCTCGCCGTCGCTACTTCCGCCATGCCCGCTCAGCGAGCGCGCATGGCTGTAGCCGCGCAGCGCCGCGATGACGGTCGAATGCAGGCGCTGCGCGGTGATTTCGGTCTTGAGCAGGTAGCCGTTGATCTCGTAGTCGACGATCACCTCGCGCTCGGGCGCCATGCCCGGCTGGCCGGTGCGCACGACAATCTGCATATCGTGATTGCCGAGCCTGCGGCGCACGAATTCGACCAGGTGCATGCCCGCGTCGTCGGTCTCCATCACCACGTCGAGCAGCAGCAGCGCGATGTCCGGGTGGCGCCCCAGCAATTCACGCGCCTGCGCGGCCGAGGCCGCGCTCAGCAGGTCCACCGCCGCTCCCTCGAAGCGCAGGCCGCGCAGGATCAGTTGCGAAACCTCGTGCACCGCCGGCTCGTCGTCGACCAGCAGCACCTTCCACGGCGCGCAGGCCGCCATCGTCACCTCAGGCTGCATCGCCGCCACCTCCCGGGGCCTGCCAGCGCAGTGCCGCGCCCAGGCGCCCCGAATGCCGGGCCTGCAGAGGGATGCGCAGCAGGAAATGCGCGCCCCGTCCCGCCGGCTGCTCCAGCTCGACGCTGCCGCCGAGCTGCTGGGTCACCACCTGGTGCACGATGAACAGGCCCAGCCCGCTGCCCCCGGCCAGGCGCTGGGTGGTGAAAAAGGGCTCGAACACCCTGGCCCGCAGCCCGGGGGCGATTCCGGGCCCGCTGTCGCTGTAATGCAATTCCACGATCTCCTCGACGACTCGCGCCTGAATGTCGATGCGCCCGCCGCTGGCGTGCACGAAGGCATGCTGCAACGAGTTGACCACCAGGTTGCTGATCACCTGCTCCAGCGACAAAGCATAGCTGTGCAGCTCGATGCCTTCCGGCATGTCCAGGCCCACCTCGACCCGGGCCGCCTGCAGCCTGGGCGCCAACTCGCGCAGGATCTGTTCAATGTGCGCGCGCAGCTCGAAGCGCCGGCGCGGCTCGGAGATCTGGTCAACCCCCAGGCGCTTGAAGTTGCGCACCAGCTGGCCGATGCGCTGCGCGTTGGATTGCAGCAGCCGCGCCGACTCGGCGGCGTCGCGCAGATACTGCGACTGCTGCTGCGGGTCGAGCTCGCCGCGATCGAACTGCCCTTGCACGTCGCGCGTGCGGTCGCCCAGGAAGGAGGCCGTGCTGATGGCGATTCCCGCCGGGGTGTTGATTTCGTGCGCCACCCCGGCGACCAGGCCGCCCAGCGCCGCGAGCTTCTCCGACTCGACCAGATGCCGGCGTGCACGATCCAGGTCGTCCATCGACTCCAGCAGGTCGCGTTCCGCCTGTTCGCTGCCCTCGTGGAACAGCACGGCCCACCACACCGCCAACGAGGCCAACAGCAGGGTGGCCAGATACAGGCGCCACAACACGTTGACCATGGCGGCATTCGGCCCGTGCTGGTCCAGGCCCATCAGGCGGTAGGTCAGCACGAAGGTGGCGCCGAGCAGCGCCGCGGCGCCGGCGAACAGAACCAGGAAGCGTCCGACCCGCCGCAGCACATGGGGCTGGAAACCGGTGACCGGCGCCTGCGCGGGCGCCACGGCCGAGGGCTCCTGCTCGGTCTTGCACAAATCGTGGCAATGCAGGTCGAGACCGCAGCACAGCGAGCAGATCGGGCCCCGGTAGAAGGGGCAGTCGGTCATGTCCGGCGCCTCGTACTCGCGCTCGCAGATGCAGCATTGCACCAGCTCAGTCCTTTCCCGCTGGCGGAAATGCAGGTCGGGACGCGCCAGGTAGTATCGCCCACGGGTCGCGTAGCCGATGCCGATCGCGCTGCCGAAGGCGGTGGCCAGGGTGAGATAGCCGAAGAAGGCCGAGGCCACGCGGCCGAACAGCCCTGCGTAGGCCAGCATCCCGACCAGGCTGGCCAGGAGCATGGCCCCGCAACCCACCGGATTGATGTTGTACAGATGGGCGCGCTTGAATTCGATGTACGGCGGGCTGATGCCGACGCGCTTGAGCACCACCAGATCGGCCACCAGCGCGCCGATCCAGGCGATCGCCACGGTGGCGTATACCGAGAGCACGAGCTGCAGGGTGGCGAAGATTCCCAGCAACGCGAGCAGCAAGGCCACCACCACATTGAACACCAGCCAGACCACGCGCCCGGGATGGAAGTGCGCCAGGCGCACGAAACAGTTCGACCAGGCCAGCGAGCCGCTGTACGCATTGGTGACATTGATCTTGAGCTGCGATACGGTGACGAACACCACCGCGAGCCCCAGTGCCAGCGCCGGCGATGCGGTCAGCACGCGGTAGGCGTGGTAGTACATGCGCACTGGCTCGGTGGCCTGCGCAGCGGTGCTGCCCAGGCGCAAGGCCAACACCGCCAGCAGCCCGCCGGCGAGGATTTTGGCGGCGCCGATCACAATCCAGCCCGGACCCGCGGCGACCATGGCGGCCCACCACGAGCGGCGGTTGGACTCGGTACGCGGCGGCAGGAATCGCAGATAGTCGGCCTGCTCCCCGATTTGCGCGATGAGCGCGAACAAGACGCCGGAGGCCGCGCCGAAGGTCAGCAGGTCGAAACCGCCGCCCGTGCCGGCACGACCCTGGAAATCCACCCAGGCGCGTAGCGCCTGCGGGTCCCTGCCGATGATGAACAGGAAGGGCAGGACCATCATCAGCAGCCACACCGGCTGGGTCCATGACTGCAGGCGGTTGATCCAGGTGACGCCGAAGAACACGATGGGCAGGATCACCAGCGAACAGATCAGGTAGCCCAGCGCCAGGTTGAGGCCGAAACCGAGTTGCAGCGCCTGTGCCCAGATGGCCGTCTCGATGGCGAAGAAAATCAGGGTGAAGGCGGCATAGATCAGCGAGGTCAGCGTGGAGCCGATGTAGCCGAAGCCGGCGCCGCGAGTCAGCAGGTCGATGTCCACGTTGGCGATGGCGCACCAATAGGCGATCGGCTTGCTGACCAGGAAGATCAGCAGCGAGACCGCGCACACCGCGGCCAGGGCGCTTGCGAAACCGTAGCTCAGCGTGATGTTGGCGCCGATCGCCTCCAGCCCCCGGAAGGAAATCCCTCCCAGGGCCGTGTTGGCCACCACGGACGGGCTCCACCGGCGGTAGGAACTGGCCGCGTAGCGCAGCGCGTAGTCTTCCAGCGACTCGTTGGCCACCCAGGACTGGTACTGTCTGCGACTGCGACTCATGGTCCTCGGTGGTGGGGTGCGGAATCCTCGCGCGCGCCCGAGGCGACGCGGCTGCGGGCCGGGCGCGATGCGAGCTGCGCAAGTGTCGCCTGCCCGGTGCCGCCGTGCAACATCCGTTTGGGTGAAGCCGGCCCATGCCGATGGTTTGACAGAGCCTGCGCCTGACCAAATAATGTGCGAAACTCAAACATCCGGCGTGCGGACCGCATCGCAGGCTTGCGCCGCGCGGACACGGCACGCCGCGCCACGATCCCGGGCGCGGCGATGGAGACCATGGCATGGACGGTTCGCACTCGCCCGATCCGGAGCCCGCGTCGCTGGCTGAGCTTGCGCGCTCGATCCACGGTGCCAGCATCGACCCACAGGCCTGGCCGGCCGCCCTCGAAGGCATGCGGCGGCGCCTGGACGCCAGCGTGGTCATGATCGGCCATCACGACTTCGACAGCGGCGCCGAGTCGGCGCTGTTCGAGGCGCCGCTGGATGCCGACTTCTGTGCCCAGATGGCCGCCTTCTCGGCGCGCAATCCCTGGTTCCTTTCCAGCGAGGACTATGTGGCGGGCCGCGTCGTCGCCGGGGAGGACGTGATCAGCCCCCGCGAACTCCGGCGCACCGACTTCTACCGCGACTTCCTTCGGCCCCGCGGGCTGTTGCACCGGCTTTGCGGCGTGCTCAGCCGCGACCGCCGGGGCATGCATTTCCTGAGTGTCCTGCGTTCGGAATCCCGACAGGGCTTCGGCGAGAGCGAGCGCAGGGAACTGCAACAGATGCTGGCCCATGTCTCGCTGTCGCTGGAAAGCCAATGGCGCTGGCAGGAAGCGACCGACATGTCCCAGGCCCTGCTGGCGCTGAGCGACGACGAGTCGCAGGCGCTCATGATGCTCAGCCGCGAGGCGCGACTGGTGCACCGCAACCGCATGGCCGAGCAGCTGCTGCAGGAGCGCGGCGGGCTGGCCGCCGAGGACCAGATGCTGCATGCCGCCAACCCTGCCGAGCAGCGCCGCCTGCGCGAGGCCATCGCGCGCGCATGCGACGACCCCGCAGCCGCGGAACAGCCCCAGGTGCTGAGCCTGGCCGGCACGGCCGGCACGCAGGCGCTGGTGGTCGTGGTGCGCCGCACCGGGCCGGTGTTCCAGCGCGGCGCCGGCGGCCGCCGCCCGCTGGCGCTGCTTTCGGTGCGCTGCGCAAACGGGGCCCACGACGCCCTGCGCTGCGTGTTCGCCCGCCACTACGACCTCACGCTGGCGCAGGCCCGGGTGAGCTCGCTGATCTATGGCGGGCGCTCCCTGGCGGCGATCGCCGCTTCGCTGCACGTGTCGGAAAACACCGTGCGCAGCCACCTCAAGCAGATCTTCCAGAAAACCGGAACCCACAGCCAGATGGACCTCGTGCACCTGCACGCGCGCATCTGCCCGGGCTGGACCTGAAGCCTTTCTCACCCGAATGGGTGAGACCCCGCCACCCATTCGGGTCAGCATGCCCTGCCCCCCTGGAGGCGCAGCCTTGCCCCGGGTGCGGGATTCGCGTGCCCCGGTCGCGGCCTACGATGCCTTTGACCTCGTGCAGCCGCCGCGGAGGGCATCGCCATGACCCTGCTTTCGATTGCCATCTTCGCCGTGCTCGGAGCCTTCGCACGCTACGGACAGACCCTGTTCGTGCAGGGCTTGCTGGGACGCCAGTTCCCCTTCGCCACGCTGTCGATCAACGTGCTGGGCTCCTTCCTCATGGGGCTGCTGTTTTTCCTCACGCTGGAACGGCTGTCGGTCTCCGCGGCTCTGCGCACGGGCATCCTGACCGGCGGACTCGGCGCCTACACGACCTTCTCGACCTTCTCCCTCGAATCCCTGAGCCTGTTCGAACAGGGCGAGCCGGCGAAAGCCCTGCTCTACATCGTGGGCTCTTGCGTGCTGGGCATCGGCGCCGCCGCGCTGGGCGCGTACCTGGCCCGCGGCATCGGGGCCGCATGAGATCGGGCGCGCGGCGCGCCCACCCTCACCCATTCCGGTGAGGCGGCACCGCAGCCGCGAGGGAGCATCGATTCCCCGCGGCGAGGGATTCCGGCAGGGCCGGGGCTTCCTAGCATCGATTCCAGGCCGGGCATGCGCCGAAGCAAGGGACGCGCGGCCCCATCGACCGGAGGAATCCATGGCCCTGTACGAATACGTCTGCCGCACCCATGGTGCGTTCGAGATCCTGCGCCGCCTGGGCGAGGCCCCGCCCGACGCCGCCTGCCCGGTCTGCGACGGCACGGCCGCGCGCGTGATTTCCGCGCCCTCGCTGGTGCTCGGGCGTCGCGCCGCCTTGTTCACGGCCATCGAGGGGGCCCAGAAAAGCCGCCACGAACCCGAAGTAGTGACTTCGCTGCCACCCTCGGGAGCGCCGCGGCGGCAGCCGCGCATGACCCCCGAGCTGTGGAAGCTCCCCAGGCCCTGAAGCCGCCGGCGGCGGCAAGGCATCCACGCAACACCCCATCTCGCGACGCCGGCGGCGCAGGGTCGAGGCGGACCGGGGAAAGGAGGCACAAGCCAAGGCCACCCCAGGCATGGAATTCGGCAAGCGCAGTTCCCGTCACCCCCTATCGGACTGAGGTATCGAAATGCCCAAGAACCTGTTCCCCCTCGACAACACCAAGAAATTCAAGGATCAGAAAATCGTCGGCCACAACCGCTGGCACCCCGACATTCCCGCGGCGGCGCACGTCAAACCCGGCGATACCTTCCGCGCCGACTGCCGCGAGTGGTTCGACGGCGCGATCAAGAACGACGACTCGGCCGAGGACATGCGCAACGCCCCGCTGGCCGGGGTGCATGTGCTGTCCGGGCCCTTCCACGTCGAAGGCGCCGAACCGGGCGACCTGCTGGTGGTCGACATCCTGGAAATCGACTCCTGCGACCAGGAGGACTCGGGGCCCTTCTCCGGCATGGGCTGGGGCTACACCGGGGTGTTCGCCAACAAGAACGGCGGAGGCTTCCTCACCGAGCGCTTCCCCGACGCCTACAAGGTGATCTGGGACTTCAACGGCGACGTGGCGACCTCGCGGCATATCCCCGAGGTCTCCTATGTGGGCATCCACCACCCGGGCCTGATGGGCACCGCTCCGTCGGCCGAACTCCTCGCCAGGTGGACCGCGCGGGAGAAGGCCCTGATCGCCACCGACCCGATGCGCGTGCCTCCGCTGGCGCTGCCTCCGCTTCCCGACAGCGCCATCCTGGGCTCGCTGAGTGGAGCCGAGTTCGAGCGCGTGGCACGCGAGGCCGCGCGCACCGCGCCGCCGCGCGAGAACGGCGGCAACCAGGACATCAAGAACCTGACCGCCGGCAGCCGCATCTTCTACCCGGTATTCGTCCCCGGAGCAAAGCTGTCCTTCGGCGACCTGCACTTCTCCCAGGGCGACGGCGAGATCACCTTCTGCGGGGCGATCGAGATGGGCGGATTCATGGACCTGCACGTCGACATCATCAAGGGCGGCATGGCCAAGTACGGCATCCGCGAGAACGCCATGTTCATGCCGGGGCTGCGCGATCCGCAGTATTCGGAATGGCTGGCCTTCTCCGGCGTGTCGGTGCATCCCAACGGCAAGCAGCATTACCTGGACTCCTGGCTGGCCTACCAGAATGCCTGCAACCACGCGATCGATTACCTGATGAAGTTCGGATACACGGATATCCAGGCCTACATGATCCTGGGAACGGCTCCAGTCGAAGGGCGTCTGTCGGGTGTGGTCGACATTCCCAACGCCTGCTCGACCATCTATATCCCGCGTTCGATTTTCGAGTTCGACGTCAGGCCCAACGCCAAGGGACCGCTGCATCAGGTCAAGCAAGGCCTGCAGGTGCCGCGCTCGGCCAACTGAGCCGCTACCCGCGAGGCGGGGATGCCGCGCATCCCCGCGAACCGAGGCCCCGCCTCAGCCGGGCCGCGCCGCGACGCGGGGCGGCCTGGATCATGCGCAGAAACACTTCCGGGGAGTTCGTCATGCTGGGTCTGGTCTTGCTGTACGTGGGCGCTGTGCTCTGCCTGAACGGCCTGTGGCTGATCGGGCAGATCGGCGACAACGAAATCGCGGTGATCGATGGGTTCGTAGGGGGCATCACCCTGCTGGTGTCGCTGTACCTGGCCTTCGGCCCCGGTTCCAACGACGCCAGCATCAAGGCGGCCGCCTTGACCCTGCTGTTCACCTTCACCTACTTCTGGGTGGCCATCAATCGCTACAACGGAGCCGACGGGCGCGGGCTGGGCTGGTTCTGCCTGTTCGTCGCCATCACCGCGGTGCCGGTGTCGGTGCAGACCCTGCAGGGCGCGACCACCCTGTGGGGGACCTGGCTGGGCCTGTGCTGGGCCGCCTGGGCCCTGCTGTGGCTGCTGTTCTGCATTCTCCTGGTGATGCAAAAGCCCATTGGCCGCTTCGTGGGCATGGTCACGGTACTCGAGGGCATCCTCACGGGCTGGCTGCCTGGCTATCTGCTGCTCAGCGGAATGCTGCACTGAAGGGAGACCGCGCGATGCCGCTGTACGACTACTTCTGCGCGGACTGCGGGGGCTTCCGGAAAATGGTGCGCATGGCCGACTCGGCCCATGCGCAACCATGCCCGCGCTGCGCCGTCCCGGCGCAGCGCATCCTGGTCAGTCCCTTTCTCGCCGGGCGCGGCGACACGGGCGATGCCCCGGGCCCGAGGGTCCCGGGAGGTGGGGGCTCCTGGCGAAGCCTGTGCGGCTTCGGGTGCCCGCATTGCGCGGGCTCCGGCTGAACGCCCGACCGGCGGCTGGGCCTGCGGAACCACCCTCGGCCGCCGCCATCGGACTGAATCGGGGGGCGCCCGCTCCAGGCATGCTGCTCGACACTCCAGGCTCAGGCTGCCGCGAGATGCGCAAGCAAGGCGTGGAAACCTTCCTGATTGAACGCGACGTTGATGGGAGGCGTCAGGCGGCTCGCCGCAGCCCCGAACATGTTGAGCGCCAGATCGAGCGTGCGCGAATGGGTGCTCGTCGAAGCGAGGCTCGCCCGCAACAGGCCTACGGCATCGGCGATGCGATCCAGAAACTCCTTTGGCAGTGCCGAGTAGACCTGCGCGCTGCGTTGACTGCGCAGGAGGAGGTCCTGCCAGAAGTCGGCCACGCAGCGCAGGTCGCGCAGCGCGGCACCGACCTTCAAGTCCGGGAAATAGTGGCTTCGACGGGCGAGTGCATCGCGCACCACCTCGGCCGACCAGAGCACCAGGTTCCCCAGAGTCGCCATGCGCGTGTACGCGGAACCACCACCTTCGGCCGGCACGTGGGTCAGGGTCAGGCTGGACGCGAACAGGTTGAACAAGACGTCGCTGCGCATTTCCGTCATGTAGCGCATATTCGCGATCCAGAAGATCGGGCTGGCTCCGGCGGTGGTGCGGTGATCGGCAAGCCAGCCTGAGGAATAGCTCCCTTGCTGGATGCGGGTGAAATCGTCGCTGCGACGATGGATGATCGGCTTCGACCAATAGGCGTACGGAACCGGATGGTGGTGGAAATATGTCGACTGCTTGTACACCAGCGAATACACCGCTTCGCCGAAGTGATACTGAAGCAGGCCCAGAAACACCTCCCGTGCCAGGAGATGGCAGCCCAGATAGGCCTGCCAGTCTATAGGGCCGTAGGTCGAGGTCATCGCCGCGTTGCCCAGGTTGGACGGCATGATCTCGCCGGCCGTCAGACTGCGCACCACGTTGTTGGCTGCCAGGTCGTCGCTGAGCTCGGTCAGCGCCGCGAGTCCCGCATAGCGGCCATCGGGCAATTTCTGCTCGGACATCAGGTTCCATGCCAGGGCGCCCAGGCGATGCTGGACAAAATACTCGACCGCCTCCTGCAGCGCCCCCCAGTCGATCGTGTCGTGGCCCCCCACGCTGAAAACGATCGGCTTGAGCAAGCCGCCGAAGCCTGGACCCTGTAGAGGTTGTCCTCGCAGGCACCGAAATAGCGATCGTTGGCGACAACCACGACTTCATGGTCGCCCTGCGAGACAATCTCGGAGCGGTGCTGCCCGATGGTCTTGCGGTCGTTCAGCAGGAATACGAACTGGACCCCGAGATGCTCTCGTTGCGGCGATTGCAGGTAGTCCCGCACGATCCTCGAGTTGCGATGATCCTCGGTCGTCGGCACCAGGATGCTCAATTCGATGCGTTGCTTCATGGAATATTCCGATCGCCCTTGCCGGCTTCCAACCATCCGATCATCGACTCCAGACCCGCGACGTAGCCTACTCGGGGCATCCAGTCGAAGCGCTCCTTCGCCTTCGAGATGTCCGCCACGAACACCTTCTGGTCGCTGCTGCGCGCCGGCCCTCGCGAGTAGCGCAATGCGACGCCGAGGCGGGTTCCGAGCCACTCGAACAATTCGAGCAAGGACAGGCTGTTGGACCAGCCGCCACCAATGTTGAAGGCCTCGCCGGCGCAGCGCTCGACGTTCTCCAGTGCCTGGAAGTAGCAGGCCACGAGATCACTGATGAACAGCACGTCTCGAACCTGCTTGCCCGTGCCGGCGATCGAGAACGCGGCAGCGTCGCGCGTGCGGCTCTGGCGCAGGGCCTGGTCCACGAACCAGCCGATCCAGCCCTGGTCGGAGGTACTGAACTGGCGACCTCCATACACGGAGGAGTGCCGAAACACCACGGTGCGCAATCCGTACTGGCGGCGGTAGTCGAGCATGTACTGGTCCGCGGCCCCTTTCGAGCACCCATAGGGGGAACGAAAATCCAGCGGAACCTGCTCGTCGAATCCCTGCGGGTAGCCCGGGCGGACGTAGCGGGTCGACGTCTCCTCGTAGGCGAACTGCTCGAGATCTCCATAGACCTTGTTGGTCGAGGAGAAGAACACCGTGGCATCGGGCGCCAGTGCACGAAGCGCTTCCAGCAGGTGCAGGGTCCCGGACACGTTGACTTCGAAATCCAGCCGGGGATTGGCCAGCGAGGTGGTCATGGCGACCTGCCCGGCGACATGGAACACCACGTCCGGCGCAGCATGCCGAACGGCAGCCTCGACGTCGTCGCGACACCGCATGTCGCCGCAGCGAAAGTCCTGCAGGCCCAGCGTGCGCAGCCAGGCCAGGTTCTCGGTGCTGCCAGTGCGGCTCAGGTTGTCCAGAACGGTCACCCTTGCACCTCGGCTCAAGGCCTCGGCAGCGAGATTCGAACCGATGAAGCCACAACCTCCGGTGATCAGGTATCGCATGATTTCAGCAGTTCTTTCTCGGACTCGATCATTCTCGCGAGGCCCTCGCGAAGACCGATGCGTGGATGCCACCCCAGCGCCAGCAGGGGCCCGAGTTCCGTACGAATGTCCATGACTTCTCCGCGACGATAGGGCAAGGCCCCGAAATCCAGGGCAGTGCTACGGTTGTCGGCAAGTTCGGCGGCCAGGGTGACGAAGTCGCGAATGCGCATCGGCGCTCCGGTGCCTACTTCATAGTGGAAATAGCCCCTGCCGAGGCCCTGCGCAGCGCCCAGCACCACCAGCATCGCCGAAACCACGTCGTCAACGTGAATGAAATCGCGCGTTTGCTCGCCCGCCGTCAGCTTGAGCCTGGGCTCCGCGCGAAGCAGGCGTTGCACGACGGTGGTCGTGAATTTGGTCGGATCGTCGCCAGCGCCGTAGAAATGCTGGAGCGCCACGTTGAGGCAGGTCATCTTGGTCGAGTAGGCCTTGAGCCAATCGACGAACTGGGCCTTGGACAGGGCGTAATTGCTGACCCCCTTGTCGAGCACCGTGTCGGTGTTCAGCAAGGCCGGCACTCCGGCGGTGGCGGCCGCGTGCAGAAGCTTGAGCGGCAGCAGGAGATTGGCCTCGATGGTGTCCAGCGGTCCGACCGCGCGCCGACCGTAACTGGTCGCGCAGTGCACGACGGCGTCCACTGGATTGCTCGCGAAAAAGGCCTCGAAGTCGACGCCCACCGCATCCACCCATGCGATGCTGGCCTCGATGTCCTCCAGGCGGTCGACACGCGAGTGCGCGCGCCGCAGACAATAGACGTTGCTACCGCCGGCCACCAGTGCGCGCACGAGGCGGCCGCCCAGATACCCCGTTGCGCCCGTGACAAAAAAAGTCTTTCCGGCCTCTAGCAAGGACGCGCTCCATCGCGATGTCGCTTTCGATCGGAACATAGTACGGCACGAGTCCGCCGGACTTGACAGCCAAGTGATCCGCCTGGAGCGCATGGAGCGTGACGGGCCCGTGGAGCGAAGGGCGAACGTCAAGGGGACGGGGTCAGAAGGAATAGCTCAGACCCGCCGATGCGGTCCAGCGCGGGAGA
>DAIDHU010000187.1 GCA_027451915.1 Thiomonas sp.
GCTCGCACGCGCTGTACCCGGGGGCCGAACTCCTGGGTCTGAACGTGCAGCCCTTCGATGCCGCCAAATGGCACGGCCACAGCCTGGTGGCCGACGCGCGCACGGCGCTGGAGCAACTCGAGCCCGGACTGCAGGGCTGGAGCGCCGACCCGGAATGGTCGCGCCGCGCCCAGGGCCTGGCTGCGGACTGGGTGCGGCGGGTCGACGAGCTGACCACCGCGCGCCTGGTCGGCACCCTGCCCTACGACGCGGAAGTCATCGGGGGCGTGCGCGACTCGGCCCCCGACAGTCCCGCCGGCGACGTGGTGGTGTGCGCGGCCGGCACGCTGCCGGCCGAGCTGCACAAGCTCTGGCGCGCCTCCCAACCGGGCAACTACCACGTCGAGTACGGCTACTCCTGCATGGGCTACGAGATCGCCGGCGGCCTGGGCGTCAAGCTGGCGCGGCCCGAGCAGGAAGTGGTGGTGATGGTCGGCGACGGCTCCTACCTGATGCTCAACTCCGAGCTGGCGACCTCGGTGATGCTGGGGCGCAAGCTGATCGTGGTGGTGCTGGACAACCGCGGCTTCGGATGCATCGAGCGCCTGCAGGGCAGTTGCGGCTACCCCAGTTTCAACAACCTGCTCGACGCCTGCGTGCCCGAGGGGGGCAGCGCCGTGCGCATCGACCTGGCCATGCACGCGCGCAGCCTGGGCGCGGACGCGGTGCATGTGCGCAACCTGGAAGAATTCGGGGCGGCCATGCGCGAGGCGCGCACACGCGATCGCAGCCAGGTCGTCGTCATCGACACCACGCACACGCGGGTGACGGCCGACGGCGGCTGCTGGTGGGACGTGGCGATGCCGGAAGTGTCCTCCAGCGCCGAGGTGCAGCAGGCGCATGCCCGCTACGAACTGGCGCGGCAGATGCAATGCCCCTGAGCCGCGGCCGCCGCCCCCCTGCCATCTCACCCTTTTTTCACCCACTCCCGGCACCATGACCTGGAACGTACGCATCGGCATCAACCCCATCGGCTGGATGAACGACGACCTGCCCTCGCTGGGCGGCGACACGCAACTGGACACCGCGTTGTCCGAAGGGCGGGCCATCGGCTACGCCGGCTTCGAACTGGGCAACAAGTTCCCCTCCGACCCGGCCGAACTCAAGGCGCGGCTCGATCGCTTCGGCCTGGCCTGCGTGTCCGGCTGGTACTCGGGCTTCCTGGCCGAGGGGCTGGACGCCGCCGACGGCGACGCGGCCGTCGCACGCGAGATGCAGCGCTGCGTGGCGCATATGCGCAAGCTGCGCCACAACGGCTGCGACGTCGTCGTCTACGGTGAGTGCGCGGGCACCGTGCAGGGTCTGCTGGACACACCGGTATCACGCCGCCCGGTGCTGCGCGGCGAGCAGGCCTGGCGCGAGTACGCGCGCCGCCTGGACGCCTTCGGCCTCCACCTGCTGGAGGCCTATGGGCTGCGCCTGGCCTACCACCACCACATGGGCGCCTGCGTGGAATCCCCGCGGGACGTGGACCGCCTGATGGAACTCACGGACCCGCGCAAGGTCTTCCTGTTGTTCGACACCGGGCACGCGTATTTCGGTGGCGCCGTACAGCCCGTGGAGCTGCTGCGCAAGCATGTGCGCAGGGTCGCCCACGTGCATTGCAAGGACGTGCGCCCGCAAGTCATCGCCAAGGCGCGCAACGAGTCCTGGAGCTTCCTGCGCGGCGTGCTGGCGGGCGTGTTCACGGTACCTGGAGACGGCGCCCTCGACTTCGGCGGCATGCTTCGCTGCCTGCGCGAAGCCGGCTACGAAGGTTGGCTGGTGGTGGAGGCCGAGCAGGATCCGGCGGTCGCCCCCAGCGAGCCCTTCGCGCGCAAGGGCTTCGAGACCCTGCGCGCCCTTGTCGACACCCTGGGCGCTGGAGCCTGAACATGGTCAGTCCCCTTCTGGTCAAGGCCGCCCCCAGCGGGCGGGAGATCGTCACCGTGACCCCCGAGAGCGCGGGCTGGCACTACGTGGGATTCCAGGCCATCCGGCTGCCAGCGGGGGAATCGCACGCCCTGTCCACCGGCCAGCGGGAGCTGTGCCTGGTGGTGCTCACCGGCCGCGTCGACGTGGAGGTGGACGGCGTGCGCCACGCGGGCCTGGGGGTTCGCGACAGTGTGTTCGAGCCCGTGGCTCCGGCGGCCCTGTACGTGCCTCCGGGGCGCGCGCTGCGCGTGCACGCGCAGCGCGACGCCGAGCTGGCGCTGTGCAGCGCCCCCGGCGACGCCCGCGAGCGCCCGGTGCGCCTGATCGACCCGGGTGGCATGCGCGCCAGCACCCGCGGACAGGGCACCAACCTGCGCCATGTGCGCGACATCCTGCCCCACGACGATCCGGGCGCCGCGCACCTGCTGGTGGTGGAGGTGATCACGCCGGCCAGTCACTCCTCGAGCTACCCGCCGCACAAGCACGACGACGAGCGCCCGCCGCTGGAGACACGGCTGGAGGAGACCTACTACCACCGCCTGGATCCGCCGCAGGGTTTCGCCTTCCAGCGCGTGTACACGGATGATCGCAGCCTCGACGAGGCCTGCGCGGTGGAAAACCACGACGTGGTGCTGGTGCCCCGGGGCTACCACCCGGTGGTCGCCCCGCACGGCTACCAGCTGTACTACCTCAACGTCATGGCCGGGCCGAACCGCCTGTGGGTGTTCCGCAACGATCCGGCGCACGAGTGGATGTTGCAATCCCCGCGTTGAAGGCCTCGCGCAGTCGCTCGGCCTCGGTGTCCACGGAGCTGCGCAGGGACTGGCGCAGGCCGAGCAGGAACAGCGCCTCGGCCACGACGAACAGCGGCCCGACCAGCAGGCCCGCCAGATCGTCCACGAAGGCCGGCTTGCGACCTTCCCAGGCGTGGCCCACGAACTGCAACGCCCAGCCCGCCACGAAGGCGCCGATGCCCAGGCCCAGCCAGGCCGCCGTCGGCAGCGCGGCGGCCCAGGCGCCCGCGCGCAGCGCCAGGGCGAACAGCAGGCCCATCGCCAGCCCCAGCGGAACATCGAGCAGCAGGTAGAACACGCAGGCCGCCACCGCCACGAACAACGCCGGCGTGAGCCCGAAGGCGCCGAGCACCAGCACGGGGCGCGACAGCAGGGCGCACAGCGCCAGCACGATCAGCGGAATGCCCACGAAGTGGGTCGCGACATTGCGCCGATCGCGATGGTAGGAGGCGTATTGCGCGAGTTGCTGCTGCAGGGTCTTCATCAGGCGCTCTCCCGGATGACCAGCTCGAAACCCAGGTCGATGCTGGGCTGCCCCACCGCCTCGCCCCGGATCAGCGCGAGCATCATCTCGGCCGCCGCCAGGCCCATCTCGCGGCGCCTCGTGCGCACCGTGGTCAACGGCGGGGGCATCTGCGGGCTGCCAGGCAGGTCGTTGAAGCCGGCTACCGCCAGGCGCGAGGGCACCGCGACCCCGAGTTGCAGGGCCTTGAGCAACGCTCCCTGGGCCAGGTCGTCGTTGCAGAAGAAAATGGCATCGAGCTCGGGGTGACGGGCCAGTGCCTGCTCCAGGAGCAGGCCTCCGAGCTCGATGGACGAGGGTGCGGGGCTGAGCAGCTCGAGCGCCGGGTCGTACAGTCCCGCGGCCCGCAGGGCCTGACGATACCCCTCGGCGCGCTGCAGCACCCGCGGGTCGAGCTGCGCCGCGGCATAGGCGATGCGCCGGCGCCCGCTGCGCAGCAGGTGCTCGGTGAGGGCGCGGCCCGCCGCCGCCTGCGAAAAGCCCACGCTGTGGATTCCGGGCGCGGTGGTCACCTCCATCAGGTGCACCGTGGGTACGCCGCTGTCCTGGATCAGGCGACGCGCGGTCTCGGTGCGGTCGAAACCCGTGACCAGCAGCCCGGCCGGACGATGCGGCAGAAAACTGCGCAGCAACTGCTCCTCCTCGGCGGCGTCGTAGTGGGTGACGCCGATCAGGGTCTGGAACCCGGCCGCAAGCAAGGTGCGCTGCACGCCGTCGAGCAGATCGACGAACAAGGTATTGGACAACAGCGGGATCAGCACCGCGACCTGTGCGCTGCGGCTGGAAGCCAGCGCGCGCGCGGCCGGATCGGGCACGTAACCCAGTCTCTGTGCCGCGGCCAGGGTGCGCTCGACCAGCTCGGCATGCACGCCCCGGGTGCCGCGCAGCGCCCTGGAGGCGGTGATGGGGCTGACGCCGGCCTCGCGGGCGACGTCTTGCAAGGTGGCCCGGCCGCTGGCACGGGAGGAGCGTGGGGAAGACATGATGCCGATAACCCTAATACAAATCCGGGCTGCACGCCGTAGGATAGCGCTATCCAACGAAGCCAAAGTCTTCGCGCAGGGGTAATTCCTTTGTTCCAAGATACCTATCGCCCGTGGCATCCCGCATCCGGGCCTGACAGCGCTACCCAATGCCCAGCAAGTTGATCATCATGGGGGTTGCCGGTTGCGGCAAGTCCAGCCTGGGCGCCGCGCTGGCGCGCACCCTCGAGGTGCCACTGGTCGAGGGCGACGATTTCCACAGCCCGGCCAGCAAGGACAAGATGGGCCGCGGCGTGCCCCTGGACGATGCCGACCGCGCCAGCTGGCTGGACCGACTGGGCGAGGAACTGCGCAGGCATGCGCAGGGCGCCGTGCTGACCTGCTCGGCCCTCAAGCGAGCCTATCGCGAGCGCCTGCGCAAGGCCGAGCCGCGGGTGCGCTTCGTGTACCTGCGCATCGACCCCGAGCTGGCCTACCAGAGGGTCAGCGCGCGCCAGGGCGGGCACTTCTTCCGGCCCAGCCTGGTGGCCAGCCAATTCGCCACGCTGGAGTCGCCCGAGGGCGAGCCCGGCGTGCTCACCGTGGACGCGATCCTCGGCACGCCCGAACAGGCGCGTGCCGTGATGGACTGGATCGCATCCGAATCGCCCTAGCGGCCACAGACCGGCAGGCTTCCGCCCCTCCCAGGAGACAACCCATGAGCACTCCACGAAACAGCAAGCCGCCGAAGCGGCGCTGGATGATCGGCGCCCTGCTCGGCGTCGGCATCCTGATCAACTACCTCGACCGCATCAGCCTGTCGGTGGCGGCGCCGCAGCTGCGCACCGAGTTCCACCTCTCGCCCGCCGAGGTCGGCCTGTTCCTCAGCGCCTTCTTCTGGTCCTACTCCCTGCTGCAGGTGCCCGCCGGCATGTTGCTGGACCGCCTCGGGCCCAAGCCCATCGGACGCTGGGGCGCGCTGCTGTGGAGCGCGGCTTCGCTGCTCACCGCCGTGGCGGGGGGCTTCGGGGGCATTTTCGCGGCGCGGGTGCTGCTGGGCGTGGCCGAGGCGCCGGCCTTCCCGGCCTGCGCGAAGGCCACCGGCTACTGGTTCCCGCGCAGCGAGCGCGCGCTGGCCACCGCCTTGTTCGACGCCGCGGCCAAGTTCTCCAACGTGATCGGGGTGCCGCTGGTGGCCTGGGTGGTGGTGGCCTTCGGCTGGCGCTGGGGCTTCGGCGTGACCGCCGGGCTCAGCTTCGCGTATTTCGTCGCCTACTGGGCCCTGTACCGCGATCCGGGCGCCGACACGCGCCTCAGCGCCGCCGAGCGCCAGTACATCGTCGACGGCGGCGCGACTCCCGAGGGCGCCGCGCCCGCCGGCGCCATCAACATGGTCGGCTACGTGCTCACCAAGGCCAAGGTCTGGGGCCTGACCATCGGATTCGCCGCCTACGGCTATTCCTTCTACCTGTTCCTGACCTGGCTGCCCAGCTACCTCGTGCAGGCCATGCACATGAGCATCCTCACCTCGGCCGAGTACACGGCCATTCCCTGGCTGGTGGCCACCTGCGCCGACCTGCTGGTGGGCGGCTGGCTGATCGACCGCCTGGTGGGCAGCGGCCGCGACGAATCCAGGGTGCGCAAGACCGTGCTCATCGCCGGCATGGTGCTGGGCCTGGCGGTGTTCGGCGCCACGCAGACCACCGATCCGGCCTGGGCCATCACCTGGATTTCCATCGCCCTGGGC
>DAIDHU010000188.1 GCA_027451915.1 Thiomonas sp.
CCAAGAAGGTGTGAGCGCAGTGCGAGCACCTGCCGATTTTTGGCGAAATTTCTCACACCACACGCCCGAACACCAAGAAAAACAAAGCCGCCCGTAGGCGGCTAAGTCTTTGATTCCCTGGCGGAAAGGGTGGGATTCGAACCCACGGTACGGTATAACCGTACACCGGATTTCGAGTCCGGCGCATTCGACCACTCTGCCACCTTTCCGAGGTGTTCTGCTGAAGCAAACATGCAAGTGTAGCAGCCGCGTGCCGGCTCTGGAAGATCCGGCGGTGCGCGCATTCAGCGGTCCTGGGGCAAGAGCTGCTGCTGGCCGCCCAGGTAGGGCTGCAGGGCGCGAGGAATGTCCACGCCACCGTCGGCGCGCTGGTAGTTCTCCAGCACCGCCACCAGGGTGCGCCCCACCGCCAGGCCCGATCCGTTGAGACTGTGCAGCCACTGGGTGCGGCCCTGCGCGTCGCGGGTGCGCGCCTGCATGCGCCGCGCCTGGAAGGCGTCCATATTGGAACAGCTGGAGATCTCGCGGTAGGTGTTCTGGGCCGGCAGCCACACTTCCAGATCATAGGTCTTGGCGGAGCCGAATCCCATGTCGCCGGTGCACAGCAGCATGGTGCGGTAAGGCAGCTCCAGGCGTTGCAGCACGGTCTCGGCATGCGCGGTGAGTTGCTCCAGGGCCAGCGCGGACTGCTCGGGCGCGCACAGCCACACCAGCTCGACCTTGTCGAACTGGTGCTGGCGGATCATGCCGCGCACGTCGCGCCCGTAGGAGCCGGCCTCCGAACGAAAGCACGGCGTATGCGCCACCATGCGCATCGGCAGCTGCTCGGGCGGCACGATGGTGTCGCGCGCCAGGCTGGTCAGAGGCACCTCGGCGGTGGGAATCAGGTAGAAGTTGCCCAGCTCGCCCCGCGGCACGGCGAACAGGTCGGCCTCGAACTTGGGCAACTGCCCGGTGCCGCGCAGGGTCTCGGCACTGACCAGGTAGGGCACGTAGGCCTCGGTGTAGCCATGCTCCTCGGTGTGCAGGTCCAGCATGAACTGGGCCAGCGCCCGGTGCAGGCGCGCCAGCGGCCCGCGCAGCACGGCGAAGCGAGCACCCGAGAGCTTGGCCGCGGCCTCGAAGTCCAGGCCCAGTCCGGCGCCCACGTCCACATGGTCGCGCACCGCGAAGTCGAAGTTTCGCGGCTCGCCCCAGCGGCGCACTTCCCGGTTGCCGGTCTCGTCGGCTCCCACGGGCACGTCCGGGTACGGCAGGTTGGGCACTCCCAGCAGCAGCTCGCCGAGCTCGGACTGGAGCTGGTCCAGGCGCGCGGCGGAAGCCTCGAGCTCGGTCTTGATGCCCGCGACCTGGGCCATTTCCGCGCTAGCGTCCTCGCCCTTGGACTTGCGCTGGCCGATCAGGCGCGAGATCTGGTTGCGCTGGGCCTGCAGTTCCTCGGTGCGGGTCTGCAGCTGCTTGCGCTCGGCCTCCAGATCCCGGAAACGCTGCACGTCCAGGAAGGGCTGAGGCTGCTTGCGGGTGTTCAGGCGGGCGACGACCTCGTCCAGGTCCTTGCGCAACAGGTTGATGTCCAGCATGGGAAGGCCAGTGAATGCTTGGGAAAGCGGCGCCGCCGCGTCGGCGCGCCGCCGGGCTTCAGGTTCGGGGGTTCTTGGGTCCCAGTCCCTTGGGCAGGGGAAAACGCAGGGTCTCGTCCACGCCTTCCAGGTTGCGCACGGTGCGCGCACCGAGTTCGCGCAGGCGGTCGATGACCTGCTGCACCAGGCGCTCGGGAGCCGAGGCGCCGGCGGTCACGCCCACGCGCCGCGCGCCCTGCAGCCATTCGGCCCGCAGGTCGGCCGCGGTGTCGACCATGTAGGCCGGGCGGTCCAGGCGCGCCGCGACCTCGCGCAGGCGGTTGGAGTTGGAGCTGCTGGGACTGCCCACGACGATGACCACGTCCACCTGCGGGGCCATGAACTTGACCGCATCCTGCCGGTTCTGGGTGGCGTAGCAGATGTCCTGGCGCTTGGGCTCGCGCAGCCGCGGGTAGCGCGCGCGCAGCGCGGCCACCACGGCGGCGGCGTCGTCCACCGACAGCGTGGTCTGGGTGACGTAGGCGACTTCGTCGCCCTCGGGGAAGGGAAGCTGCGCGACGTCGGCCTCGCCCTGCACCAGGTGCACGCCGTCGGCCTGGGCCATCGTGCCCTCGACCTCCGGATGCCCGGCGTGGCCGATCATCACCAGGTGCAGGCCGTCGCGGCGCATGCGCGCCACCTCCACGTGCACCTTGGTCACCAGGGGGCAGGTGGCGTCGAAGACCTTCAGGCCGCGCGCCCGCGCCTGCTCGCGCACCGCCTGCGACACCCCGTGCGCGGAGAACACCAGGGTGGCTCCGGCGGGCACGTCGTCGATCTCGTCCACGAACACGGCGCCCTTGGCGCGCAGGCTCTGCACCACGGTGGTGTTGTGCACGATCTCGTGACGCACGTAGATCGGGGCACCGAACAGTTCCAGCGCACGCTCGACGATGTCGATGGCGCGGTCCACGCCCGCGCAAAAGCCGCGCGGGCTGGCCAGCAGCACGTCGAGCTCGTCGGCCGGGGGATTCTCGAGCATCCGAGCTTGGCTCACAGCACCCCCAGGATGTGCACGTCGAACACCACCGGCTTGCCGGCCAGCGGATGGTTGAAATCCAGCTCGACCATATGGTCGTCAGCGGCCGTCACGGTGGCGGCCGCGCTGGCGCCGCTGGCCGAGCTCAGGCCCGCCAGCTGCACCGTGTCGCCCACCGCCAGACGCACGCTGTCGGGCACGTATTGCTGCAGCAGGCCGCGGGGCACGCGCTGCACGCGCTGGGGATCGTGCATGCCGAAGGCCACGTCGGGGGGCAGCTCGAAATGCGCCTGGGCGCCCTCCTCCAGCCCGATCAGGCAGTGCTCCAGCGCCGGCGCGAGCTGCTGCGCGCCCAGGGTGAGGGTGGCGGGACGATGGCCGAAGGTGTCCACCCAGGCGGCGCCGCCGGGGGCCGCCAGGCGGTAGTGAAGGGTCAGCAGGGAGTCGGGGAGAACGTTGGGCACGGTATCGATACACTGTGTCGTCGCGGCCAGGGCCGCGCAAACCCCATTGTAGGGAAGCATGTCCACCCGCATCGCCGACCTTCCCCCGGACGCGCGTCCGCGCGAAAAACTGCTCGCGCGCGGCCCCCAGTCGCTGGCCGATGCCGAGCTGGTGGCGCTGCTGCTGCGCAGCGGCGTGCGCGGCTGCAGCGCGCTGCAGCTGGGGCAGCGCCTGCTCGACGGTTTCGGCGGCCTGCACGGCCTGCTGCATGCGCCGGCGGCGAGCCTGCGCGCGGTGAAGGGCCTGGGCCTGGCCAAGTACGCGCAGCTGGCGGCGGTGCTGGAAATGGCCCGCCGCGCGCTGGCCGAGCCCATGCGCGAGCGCCGGCTGTTCGACAACCCTGATGCCGTCACGGATTACCTGCGCCTTTGGCTGGGCGGCTCGCCGGTGGAGGTGTTCGCGGCGCTGCTGCTGGACCACCGGCATCGGCTGCTGCACGCGCAGCAGTTGTGGCACGGCACGCTGGCGCATACCTCCGTGTACCCGCGCGAGCTGGTCAAGCTGGCGCTGGCGCATGATGCCTCGGCGGTGATCGTCGCGCACAACCACCCCTCGGGCGTGGCCGAGCCCTCCACTTGCGACCGCGAGCTCACGCAGCGCCTGAAATCCGCCCTGGGCCTGCTGGACATCGCCCTGCTCGACCACCTGGTGGTCACTCGCGCGCAGGCGTTTTCCTTCGCGCGCCAGGGCTTGCTTTAGGAGTCGCGGCCCATGAGCACGCGCATTCCCCGGCGCTCGCGCGCCCGCGCCGCGCCCGCCACGGCCG
>DAIDHU010000189.1 GCA_027451915.1 Thiomonas sp.
GAGCACGGCTGCGTCGTCCGGTTGTTCGTCGACGATTTGAACACCTTCGCGGCGATCTGCCCGCAGATCCAGCCGCGCATGGGACAGCAGACCATCGACTCGGTCAGTATTCTGCCGTGGTCGCGCCAGCAGCAGCTCGACCCCGCCGATGTGGTGGTCGAAATGTTCGGCTGCCACCTGCTGCCGGGTTTCATCGAGCGCATCCAGCGCCTGGGCGCGCGGCGGGTGCGCTGGGTGAACCTGGAACACCTCAGCGCCGAGGCCTGGGTGGAAGGCGCGCATCTGCGCCCCTCGCCCCAGCCTGGCGGCATCAACAAGCTGTTCTTCTTTCCAGGATTCGGTGCCGGCACCGGCGGGCTGTTGCGCGAGCGCGACTTGCTGGCGCGCCGCGCTTCCTGGGAACGCCTGCCCAGCGCGCGGCGCATCGCGCTGCGCTCGCTGGGCCTGCCTCCGCCGCCGGAACATGCCTTGACGGTGTTGCTGTTCAGCTACGCGCGCGCCGGCGTGGCGGGCTGGCTGCAGTCCATGGCCTCGGCCAGCCGCCCCACCACGCTGTGGATCTGCCCGGGGCCCATGCGCGCCGAGGTCGACGCCTGGCTGCACATGCAACTGGCCACCGGCCAGAGCACCGTGCGCGGCAGCCTCACCCTGTGCGCCCTGCCCTTCGTGCCGCAGGAACGCTTCGACGAATTGCTGTGGTCGGCCGATGTGTGCATCGTGCGCGGCGAGGATTCCTTCGTGCGCGCGCAGTGGGCGGCGCGCCCCATGGTCTGGCACGCCTACCCGCAGCAGGACCAGGCGCACCTGGACAAGATCGACGCCTTCCTGCACCGCTACCTGCGCGAGGCGGAGCCAGCCGTGCGCGATGCCGTCACCGCCTTGTCCGAGGCCTGGAACGACGGCGGGGAGCTGGTGCCGGCGTGGCAGGCCTTCTGCGCGGCGCTGCCAGGCATCCGGGCCCACGCGCGCTCCTGGTGCGAGCGCCTGGCCATGCAGCCGGACCTGGCGCAGCAGCTGCTGCAGGCGCTGGGCGTACCGCCCGCGCAGGAGCCGCCGCGCGCCGCCGAGATGCGCAACCCGGCGGCCTGTTAAAATCATCGATTGACTTTTCCCGAAACTTATTCAAAGTCTATGAAACTCGCTCAAGAAATCCGTGCCGGCAATGTGATCATGGTCGGCAAGGATCCGATGGTCGTGCAGCGGACCGAGTACAGCCGCGGCGGGCGCAATGCCGCCACGGTGAAGATGAAGCTCAAGAACCTGCTGACCAGCGGGGGCACCGAACTCGTGTACAAGGCCGACGACAAGCTCGATCCCATTGTGCTCGAGCGCAAGGAGTGCACCTACTCCTACTTCGCCGATCCCATGTACGTGTTCATGGACACCGAGTACAACCAGTACGAGGTGGAAAAGGACAACCTCGGCGATGCCCTGCTGTACCTGGAGGACGGCATGCCGGTGGAAGTCGTGTTCTACGACGGCAAGGCCATTTCGGTGGAAATGCCCACCACGGTGGTGCGCGAGGTGATGTACACCGAGCCCGCCGTCAAGGGCGACACCTCCGGCAAGGTGCTCAAGCCGGCCAAGATCTCCACCGGCGCGGAAATCCCCGTGCCCATCTTCGTGGCCATCGGCGACAAGATCGAGATCGACACCCGCACCGGCGAGTACAAGGGCCGGGTGTAAGCCGCCCCGAGGCGGGGTTCGCCCCCCGCGACGGAGGGGGCCCCGTCAGTACGGACCGCCCGGGATGGGGCGCACGCGCCGCGAGCCGCCGGCGCGCCGATTGGCGCGCACCTCCGGCTCGGTGCTGGCGCCCAGTTCATCGGCGCGCGTTGTCAGCGCGCTGAGCGCGCGATCCAGCGCCAGCACGAGTTCGTCGTCGATGGCCTCCAGCAGGCGCGCGTTGAGCCGTGCGATCTGGGGGAACACCTCCTCGAACAGCGCGCGCCCCGCCGGGGTCAGCGACACCGAGGCCCGGCGCGCGTCGTCGGCGGTGACCGCGCGCTGCGCCAATTCCTTGGCCACCAGGCTGGCGATCGCGCGCGAGGTGCGCGGGCGATCCAGGTGCGAGCGCTCGGCCAGATCCGAGGGCGAGGCCCGGCCCGCCGCGGCCAGCACGGCGAGCAGGCGCCACTCCCGGCGGGAAATGCCCCACTTGCCCTCCATCAGACGGGTGACCGGGGACGTGGCCGACGCGTACAGCCGGAACAGGCGGTAGTTCAGCAGATCGTCCAGGTTCTCGGGATTTCGCAATCGGCGGATCTCGGGGGACATGGCTTGCACGAAAATGAGCCTCCAGGGCGGCGGCGGCTGGAGTGCTATTTCAGCACGACTGCCCGCCCCGTGGTATCGAGTCGGTCCCGTTCCTTGCCGACCTTGATGTATTTCCGGGATTGATTCGAACAACGCATGAGTCCTCCCTAGAATCGGCCGGCATGGGGCTGGCGGGTGACACTGCATGGCTCCGACCGAGGCCACAGGAGGAGACCAGACCATGAAGCAACCCGGAACACTTCGCGCGGCCCTGGCCGCCTCGCTGCTGGGCCTGGGCGCCTGGCACGCGGGCACGGCGTCGGCTGCCAGCCCCATCGTGGCCGGCAGCATCACCAACAGCCCGCCCATGATCGCCTACGCCGACGACGGCAAGACCCTGCAGGGAGTCATTGTCGACCTGGCCGCCGCGATGAGCGCCCACCTGCCGGCGCCCATCGAGTTCAAGCCCGAGGCCTTCCCGAACCTGTTCCCGGCGATGCAGTCCCGCCAGATCGACGTGGCCTTCACCATGATGAACGACACGGCGCAGCGCGAGAAGCTGGTGGACTTCATCGACTTTTTCAACCTCGGCACCCGGCTGCTGGTGCGCAAGGGCAATCCCCAGCATGTGTCGGACCTGCACAGCCTGTGCGGCAAGACGGTGTCGACGGTGCAGGGTTCGATCCAGATCGATCTGGTCCGGCAGGCCGACGCCTGGTGCGCCTCCCACGGCAAGCCCGCGGTGACGAACCTGCAATACGCCCAGCCCGCCGACGCCCGCCTGCAGGTGCAGACCGGCCGGGTCGCCGCCTTTTTCGGCAATTCGCCGGTGATGGTCTACCTGGCCAGGACCGCCGATGGCGGCAAGCTGTTCGACGTTGCCGGGCCCGAGTACCAGCCGGTTCCGCTGGGCATCGCGGTGCCCAAGGACAAGCCGCGGCTGCGCGAGCAGCTGCAAAAGGCCCTGCAGGCCATCATCGACGACGGAAGCTACCTGAAGGTGCTGCGCAAATATGGCGTGCAGGGCGGCGCGGTGAAATCGGCCGCCATCGACGCCGGGGCGAAGACCTGAGCGCCCGAAGCTGCGGCGCGACCAGGCGCCGCGCACCATGATGGAACCCATCGACCTCGCCCGTACGCGGGTGGTGCCCCTGCGCCGCCCCGGGCTGTGGATCGCCAGCACCGTCGCCGCGGCCGTCTTCGTGCTGTTGGCGGTGTCGGTCTGGCGCAACCCCAACATCGACCACGCCGCGATCGCGCGCTACCAGTTCGCTCCGGCCATTCTCGCCGGCTTGCGCACGACCTTGCTCATCGCCCTGATCTCCGAGCTGGTCGGGCTCCTGCTCGGGACGCTGCTGGCGGTCGGGCTGATGTCCGACAGCTGGGTGCTGCGCATGGGCAGCCGGCTGTACGTGTGGCTGCTGCGCGGCACCCCGCTGCTGGTGCAGATCATCGTCTGGGGCAATCTGGCGCTTTTGTTCCCGCATCTGGGGCCTTTGTCCACCAACGCGGTGCTGACGCCCTTGGTCGCATCGATCGTGGCGCTGGGACTGAACGAGGCGGCGTACATGGCCGAGGTGGTGCGTGCCGGCCTGCTGTCGGTGGAACGCGGGCAGTACGAGGCCTCGACGGCGCTGGGCATGCGCCGCGGCCTGGCGCTGCGGCGCATCATCCTGCCGCAGGCGCTGCGCGTGATCGTGCCTCCGGCCGGCAACCAGTTCATCTCCCTGCTCAAGGCCACCTCGCTGGTGTCGGTGATCTCCGGCGGCGACCTGCTGACGGCGGCGGAGAACATTTCCTCGGCCAATCTGCGCACCATCGAGCTGATGCTGGTGGCCACCTTCTGGTACCTGCTGGTCACCACCGTGGCCAGCGCGGGCCAGCATGTGCTGGAGCGCCGACTCGGCCGCGCCCACCGGAGCCAGCATGAGGCCGCATGAATCTGCCGCGCCTCGCCCGATGGTGCAGGCGCAGGGAGTGCACAAGAGCTACGGCCACCTGGAGGTGCTCAAGGGCATCGACCTCGAGGTGGGGGCCGGCGAAGTGGTGTGCCTGATCGGCCCCTCGGGCTCCGGCAAGAGCACCTTCCTGCGCTGCATCAACCACCTGGAGACCATCCAGGCCGGCGCCATCCGCGTGGACGGCGCGCTGATCGGCTGCCGCGCGCACAAGGGGCGCCTGTACGAGCTCTCCGAAGCCGAGGTGTGCCGCCAGCGCGCGGACATCGGCATGGTGTTCCAGCGCTTCAATCTGTTCGCGCACATGACCGCGCTGCAGAACATCGTGGAAGCGCCCATGCGGGTGCGCCGCCAGCCGGCCGAGCAGGCGCGCCGGCGGGCGCTGGAACTGCTGGAGCGCGTGGGGCTGCTGGCCAAGGCGCATGCCTATCCGGGCCAGCTCTCGGGCGGCCAGCAGCAGCGCATCGCGATCGCGCGCGCCCTGGCCATGCAACCCAAGGTGATGCTGTTCGACGAGCCCACCTCGGCGCTGGACCCGGAGCTGGTCGACGAGGTGCTGGCCGTGATGCGCCAGCTGGCCGATGAAGGCATGACCATGATCGTGGTCACGCACGAGATCGGATTCGCACGCGACGTGGGCCACCGCGTGGCCTTCATGGACGGCGGCGTGATCGTCGAGCAGGGGCCGCCCGGCGACATCCTGGTGAATCCCCGGCACGAGCGCACCCGCTCCTTCCTGGCGCGGGTCCTCGGCTCCCGGCAAGCCGGGGCCGACGCGAACACCGCGCCCGCCTAGGCGCGCCGGTTGACGACAACCGCGCCCTCGAAACAGCAACGGAGCCCGAAGGTGGTCCGCAACGTACTGTTCATCATGGCCGACCAGCTGCGCCGGGACCACCTGGCCTGCTACGGACACCCCTACATCCGTACCCCGAACATCGACGCGCTGGCGCGTCGCGGCGTGCGCTTCGACCAGGCCTACGTCAACTCCGGCGTATGCGGGCCGTCGCGCATGAGCTACTACACCGGGCGTTACGCGGCCAGCCACGGGGCCACCTGGAACCGCGTGCCGCTGTCGGTGGGCGAGCTCACGCTGGGTGAATACCTGCGCGACGCCGGGCTGGAACTGGCGCTGGCCGGCAAGACCCACGTGATGCCCGATCACGACGGGCTGCGACGCCTGCACCTGGACGGGCACAGCGAACTCGGCCACCTGCTGGAGCGCGGCGGGTTCCACGAACTCGACCGCTACGACGGGCACCACACGCCGGGCGAGGAATCGGGCTATCCCGCCTTCCTGCGCGCGCACGGCTACGACAGCGCCGACCCGTGGACCGATTTCGTGATCTCCGGGCTGGACCCTCAGGGTCGCGTGTGCTCGGGCTGGCACATGCGCAACGTGCACCTGCCGGCGCGGGTGCGCGAGGAGCATTCCGAGACCGCGTACATGACCGACCAGGCCATGCGCTTCATCGGGGACATGGGCGAGCGCCCCTGGGTGCTGCACCTGAGCTACGTCAAGCCGCACTGGCCCTACATGGCGCCGGCGCCCTACCACGCGGCCTACACGGCCGACCAGTGCCTGCCGGTGCTGCGCACCCGCGAGGAACTTCGCGACGCCCATCCGGTGCTGGAGGCCTATCGCGCCAGCGAGGAAAGCCGCAGCTTCTCGCTGGACGAGTGCGTGCGCGTGGTGCGCCCGGTCTACCAGGGGCTGATCGAGCAGCTCGATGCCCACCTGGGCCGGCTGTTCGAGCACATGGACCGCCTGGGCGTGCTGCGCGACACCCTGGTCATCCTGTGCTCCGACCACGGCGACTTCCTGGGCGACCACTGGCTGGGCGAGAAGGAGCTGTTCTACGACATGATCCAGCGCGTGCCGCTGATCGTGGTCGACCCCTCGGCCGAGGCCGACGTGAGCCGCGGCCGCGTGGAGCAGCGCATGGTGGAAAGCGTGGACGTGGTGCCGACCATCCTGCGCGCGCTGGGCCTGCAGGTGCCGCAGCACCGCATCGAGGGCCGCTGCCTGCAGGACCTGCTGTTCGACGCCGGGCAGGACACGCCCGAGTGGCGCGATACGGTGTTCTCCGAACTGGACTACAGTTTCAAGGACGCCCGGCGCCTGCTGGGCAAGACCCCGCAGAACGCCAAGGGCCTGTCCTGCCGGCATGGACGCTGGCGCTACGTGTACTGGCTGGACGAAGCCGAACAGCTGTACGACCTGCAGGAAGACCCGCAGGAAATGCGCGACCTGGGGCGCGAGGCCTCGACCGAGTCGGTGCGCGCGGCCATGCGCTCGCGCCTGCTCGACTGGCTGGCCCGGCGCAAGCGGCGCACCACCATCAGCGACGACATGGTCGAGCGCGGCACGGCAGCCCACAAGCGCGCCGGGGTCTTTTTCGGGCAGTGGTAATCTCGGCGCCGAACCCATCGCGAATTCATGAGCATTCAGGCCTTGATCGTCGGAATCCACCTGGCGCGCAGCGTGCGCGGCAGGCCGGGCGCGCCCCCCGGGGCCGCGCGCTGATTCCCCGCGCCGCGCGGTCGCGCGGCGCGAGCACGACATCCATGAACCCTTGCAGGAGCCTGCAATGCCTGACCTGTTCGACAACCCCATGGGCTTGTGCGGATTCGAGTTCGTCGAATTCGCCTCCCCCACCCCCGGCCTGCTCGAACCCCTGTTCCAGAACATGGGGTTCACGCGCGTGGCCCGCCATCGCAGCAAGGACGTGGAGCTGTGGCGCCAGGGCGACATCAACTTCATTGTCAACCGCGAACCCCGCAGCCTCGCCGCCTACTTCGCCGCCGAGCATGGGCCCAGCGCCTGCGGCCTGGCCTTCCGCGTGCGCGATGCGCACAAGGCCTACGCGCGCGCGCTGGACCTGGGCGCGCAGCCGGTGGAGATTCCCACCGGACCGATGGAACTGAGACTTCCGGCCATCAAGGGCATCGGCGGCGCTCCGCTGTACCTGATCGACCGCTTCGAGGACGGCAAGAGCATCTACGACATCGATTTCGAATGGGTGGAGGGCTGCGATCGCCACCCGCGCGGCCATGGACTGAAGCTCATCGACCACCTCACCCACAACGTCTACCGCGGGCGCATGGCCTTCTGGGCCGGTTTTTACGAGAAGATCTTCAACTTCCGGGAAATCCGCTATTTCGACATCAAGGGTGAATACACCGGCCTGACCAGCCGGGCCATGTCGGCCCCCGACGGGCGCATCCGCATTCCTCTCAACGAGGAGGCCGGAGGCAACGGGCAGATCGAGGAATTCCTCATGCAGTTCAACGGCGAGGGCATCCAGCACGTGGCGCTGCTCACCGAGGACCTGACGGCCACCGTCGATGCGCTGCGCGCCAGTGGCGTGCCGCTGATGAGCGCGCCCAACCAGATCTACTACGAGATGCTCGAGGAACGCCTGCCCGGGCATGGCGAGCCGGTGGCCGAACTGCGCGCGCGCGGCATCCTGCTCGACGGATCCACCGCCGGCGGGGACAAGCGCCTGTTGCTGCAGATCTTCTCGCAGACCCTGCTGGGGCCGGTGTTCTTCGAGTTCATCCAGCGCAAGGCCGACGAGGGCTTCGGGGAAGGCAACTTCAAGGCCCTGTTCGAGTCCATCGAACGCGACCAGATCCGCCGCGGCGTGCTGGGAGCCGACAAGCAGGCCTGAGCCACTAGGCGGCGCGCCGAGCTCAGCGGGGATCCGTGCGCGCGGCGCCGCAGTTCCAGCATTGCGCGAACTGCGGCCCGTGGCGCTCGCCGCAGGACTCGCAGCGCCAGCCGGCACCGCGCACGGGGCGCTGCAGCTCGCCCAGCAGCTGCCGGGCACGCTCGAGGTCGCGGTCGTCGAGCACCCACACGGTGGGTTCAGCCTCGCTGGGGGGAATTTCCCCGGCGATGCTGGACAGGTAGCGCGAGAACACCCGCGCCTCGATGCCGGCGGCGCTCAGCGCATCCGCCCACAGGGTGGCGATCACCAGGTTCGGAGCGGACTCGACGCGGCGCATGGGCCAAGCATAGCTGCGCGCGCCGCAGGCGTGCAGCCCCGCGTGTGCAGCCCCGCGTGTGCTGCACGGCGCGGGCGGGTGCTCAGGCGCCGCCTCCCGTCACCGCGGGGGCGCGGCGCAGGCGCTCGCGCACCCGATAGGCCAGCCACACCGCCAGCACCCACACCGGAATGGCCCAGACCGAGGCGCGGGTCTGCGGCGAGGCGAGCAGCACAGCGGCCACCAGCCCGATGAAAGCCAGGCAGGCATAGTTGCTCCAGGGGCTGAGCAGGGCCGGAAAGCCGGTGCGCAGCGCGCTTTCCCGCATGGCGCGCCGGAATTGCAGGTGGGTGAACACGATCACGGCTCACAGCAGCAGCAGCGCCGCGGTCACCAGGGACATCAGGACCTCGATGACCCGCTGGGGAATCAGGTAGTTCATGAACACGCAGGCCGCGGTGGCGCCGCTCACCATGGCCAGCGCGCGCACCGGCACGCCGCGCCGGTCCGCCACGCCGAACCAGCCCGGGGCATTGCCCTGTCGGGCCATGCCGTAGAACAGGCGGCTGGTGGAATAGACCACGCCATTGAACACCGACAGCGCCGCGCTGAGGATCACCAGGTTCAGCAGGTTGGCGGCGACCTGGTCGCCAATCACCGAGAAGATCAGCGCGAAGGGACTGCTGCTGTACGTGCCCCCTCCTGCCTGCAGCGCGCGCAGCAGCCCCTGCCACGGCACCAGCGACAGGAGCACGACGCTGGAGGCGACGTAGAACAGCAGCACGCGGTAGACGATCTGGTTGATGGCCTTGGGGATCACCGTGGAGGGGTCGCGGGTCTCGGCGGCGGCGAAGCCGATCATCTCGATGCCCCCGAAGGCGAAGGCGACCAGGCCCAGGGACATGATCAGCCCGGATACGCCATGGGGCATGAAGCCCCCGTCGGACCACAGGTTGGACAGGCCGACTCCCGGGCTCCCGTGGTGCCGCACCAGCAGCCAGGCCCCGAATCCGATCATGCACAGTACCGCGACGACCTTGATCATCGCGAACCAGAACTCCGACTCGCCATAGGCGCGCACGCTGGCCAGGTTCAGGCCCGTGATCGCCAGCAGCCCCAGCGCCGCCGTGACCCAGCCGGGAACCCAGGGCCACCAGAACTGCACGAACTTGCCCGCGGCGCTGAGCTCGACCATGCCCACCAGCACATAGAGCACCACGGTGTTCCAACCGGAAAAATACCCGGCGAAACGCCCCCAGTAACGGTCGGCGAAATAGCTGAATGAGCTGGAAACCGGGGTCTCCACCAGCATTTCCCCCAGGAAACGCATGATCAGGAACACCATGGCCCCGGCAAAGGCATACGCCAGCAGCATGGAGGGCCCGGCACGCTCCAGCACCCCGGCCGAGCCGAGGAACAGGCCGGTTCCGATCGCTCCTCCCAGCGCGATGAGCTGGATGTGGCGATTGTGCAGACGCTGCTGCAGGCTGTGGGTTCCGATGGGGTCCATGAAAGCGCCTCGCGGCCGGGACTTCCCGGCACTGGTGGGCGATTATGGACAGGGGTGCGGGCGCCAGTGAGCGCGCCGCGCAATGCCCTGAATACCCTGAATTCCCCTATGGTGCGCAGGGTAGGGGCGGCCGCGAACGCGCCCTGCAGCACGCGTGCGCCCAACGGCAGGTCGGCGCGGGCGCCGCGCCACTCAGGCCTCCAGCAGTTCGCGCAGGCGCTTCATGTCGTCGGGCGTGGCCGGGTTGTAGATCACCAGGCTGAGGTCGGTCCTGCCGTCCACCGCGAAGGCCGAGTACTCGAAGGCGAAACTGCCCAGCACCGGGTGACGGATGTGCTTGACCGCCTCGTGGCGCGAGGGCGGCAATTCCTGCTCGTTCCACAGCGCGCGAAACTCGGCACTGAGCCGGCTGAGCTCGTCCACCAGGGGCTGCACCGCGGCCGCGGCACCCGCGCGCGCGGCCTCCACGCGGAAACCGCCGACCACGGCGCGTGCCACGCTTTCCCAGTCGTACTGGGCGGCGCGGGCGCGTGCATCCAGGAACAGGTGACGCAACACGTTGCGCTGTCGCGGCTCCAGGGCCGCGTAGTCCATCAGCACCCGCGTCGCCCCGCGGTTCCAGGCGATCACGTCCCAGGTGGCGGTGCGGATCACCGCCGGGCAGGGGTCGAGCCTGTCCAGCAGGCGCTGCAGGCGCGGAGTGACGCCGTCGCTGCCCTGGTAGCGCGCTTGCGGCGGGCGCCCGAGTCCGAGCAGGAACAGGTGCTCGCGCTCGAGCTCGGTGAGCATGAGCGCGTGGGCGAGGTTGTTGATGTCCTCGG
>DAIDHU010000190.1 GCA_027451915.1 Thiomonas sp.
CACCAGCGCGATGCGGGGACGCCCCCACACGGTGGCCGGCCCCAGGCTGTCAAATCCCCCGCGGGTGAAACGCCACTCGATCGCGTCGCCGTAGGGGAAGTGGTCCACGCCCTCGAAGAACTGCTGGGGCTGCGGCCCGGGCAAGGCGGGCAGTTCGAAGGCATCGGGCACCGCGGCCACGCAGCCCGGCTCGCGCTGCAATCTCCAGGCGCGCGCCAGCAGCACCTCGCGCCCGGCCGCGCTCATGCGCGCCTCCACCAGTTCGACCCGGCGCCCGGCACGCGCCATGCGCACCTCGATGCGGCAAGGTGCCAGCGGCACGGGCCCGAGGATTTCCACGCCCAGGCGCGCGACCTGCAGGTCCTCGCGCGCCTGGAAATCCCGGATGGCGCGTGTCAACAGCGCGATCGGCGGACCTCCGTGCAGCAGGTCCGGTGCCCAGGGGCCCACGGCCGCAAGGGTGGGTTCGTAGTCCTGCTCGCCGATGCGCAGGTAGAAGGCTTCGGGAAGATCCATGCTGCGATGGCCGCGATCCATGTCGCGCAACAAGCTGGTTCGCCGGCATCGTAGCCGACTCGCCGCGCGCAAGCGGTGCAAGCGGTGCAAGCGGTGCGAGCGCTTCGAGGCCTGGGACGCGGTCGCGGGCCTTCGCCGCTCCTGCGCCCCGCAGTGGGGTTCGCGCGAGCGCCCCGCGTTCCGGGGGGCATCACGGTTCTGACATGTGCCCACCCTATCGTTCGCCTGCTCGCGCTGGTGTCCTCGGGTAACCGTGCGTGAGCGCTCGCATCCGTCGCATCGCTCGCCCGACCCACCCCGGTGCCCCGGCACGTACCCCGGCAGCCGACCCTGCTCTGAACAAGGGAGTCCCCATGGTTTCCAACCTGCGCAAATCCTGTCTCGCCCTCGCGATCGCGGCGGCGATCGGCGCTCTGCCGAGCGCATCGGCCTTCGAGTTCCCCGCCTGGCACCACGACCATTCCGACGATCCCGGCACGCACCGTGGAACGATGCTTCCCACGGGGGTTCGCATCACGCCCACCGCCGCGCCCGGCGCGAAGTTTCAGATGCTCGATCCCGGCCTGCCCAGCGGGGTGAAGGCGGGCTACGCCGACTCCGAGGCGCTGAGCCCGGACGGCAAGACCCTGCTGGTGCTGACCAGCGGCTACAACTACGTGGTCGACGCCCATGGCCAATTCCTGCCCAAGGAGTCCACGCAGTTCATTTTCGTGTACGACGTCAGCGGCGGGCGCGCCGTGCGCAAGCAGGTGCTGCCGGTGTCGAACAGTTTCGTGGGCATCGCCTTCTCCCCGGACGGCAGGCAGTTCTACGTGCCGGGAGCCGCCGAGGATGACGTGCACGTGTTCGCGCGCACCCAGGGCGTCTGGGCCGAATCGGGCACGCCGATTGCGCTGGGCCACGCCAGCGGGAACGGGCTGAAGCAAAAGCCCCTGGCCAGCGGCATCGCGGTCACCGCCGACGGCACGCGGGCGGTCGTGGTCAACGAGTACAACGACTCGGTGTCGGTCGTCGATCTCGCCAGGCGCGCGGTCGTGGCCGAGCAGGACCTGCGCCCGGGCAAGAGCGGCGGCCCCACGGGTGTGTCCGGCGGGCAATATCCCGACGCGGTGGCCATCGTGGGCAATCGCACGGCCTACGTCAGCAGTGAGCTGGACCGGCAGATCGTGGTGCTGGACATCTCCGCGGCCAGGCCTTCGGTGATCGCTCGCATCACCGTGCCGGGCAACCCCAACAAGATGGTGCTCGACCACGCGCAGGACCGCCTGTACGTGGCCTCGGACAATGCCGACGTGGTCTCGGTGATCGACACCACGAGCAACCGTCTGCTGGGCACCGTGGGCACGCTGGCTCCGCGCGATGTGATGTCGGCCGAGCAGGCCCGCTACAAGGGCGCCTCGCCCGACGGGCTGGCCCTCTCGCCCGACGACCGCACGCTGTACGTGACCAACCGCGGCACCGACTCGCTGGCGGTGATCTCGCTGGCCGGGCGCCAGCCGGTGGTCACCGGGCTGATCCCCACCGGTTGGTCGCCCTCGGACGTTCGCGTCTCGGCCGACGGTCGCATGCTGTACGTCAGCAACGCCAAGACGGACCCCGGGCCCAACCCCGGCAACTGCCTGGGCTATGAAACCGTGCCGTGCCCGGTGCCGAATTCCCCGGTCAGCTTCGCGCCCAACGAGTACATCCTGAACCTCACCGGCTCGGCGCTGCTCAGCCTGCCCGTTCCCGGCGAGGACAGCCTCGAACACCTGACCCGCCAGGTGGCGCTGAACAATCGCTTCGACCGCGTACCCAGCGAGGCCGACCTGCGCACCATGCGCTGGCTGCGCGCGCATATCCACCACGTGATCTACATCGTCAAGGAAAACCGCACCTACGATCAGGTGCTGGGCGACCTCGGGAAGGGCAACGGCGATCCCTCGCTGGCCGAGTTTCCGTGGACCACCACGCCCAACCAGCATGCGCTGGCGGCGCATTTCGTCGACCTGGACAACTTCTACGATCCGGGCGACGTCAGCGGCGACGGCTGGCCGTGGAGCACCTCGGGACGCGAGTCGGACGACGGCGCCAAGATGCTGCCGCCGAACTACGCCGGCAACGGCGGCGGCGGCTCCTATGACTGGGAGGGCGACAACCGCAATGTCGACGTCGGACTGAGCGGAGCCGCGCGCATCGCCGCCGACCCCCTGGCGGCCTCGCTGGACCCGGACACCCTGCCGGCGGCGCGCAACGTGGCGGCGCCGGACGGCCCCGACCCCGGGGAGCAGCAGCAGGGCTACCTGTGGAACTCGGCCCTGCGCGCGGGCCTGACGGTGCGCAACTACGGCTTCATGCTCGATCTGACCCGCTACAGCCTGGCCGGCACACCCTACGCGGCCTACGCCATCCCGCTGGACACCAAGGCCTACGCCGACAAGCTGACCGTGGCCTATCCGGCCAATGCCCAGTTGGTGGGGGTCACCGATCCCTACTTCCGCGGTTTCGACACCCATTTCCCGGACTACTTCCGGGAGCAGGAATGGGAGCGTGAGTTCACCGGCTATGTGGCCCACCACGACATGCCCAACCTCATGCTGGTGCGATTCATGATGGACCACACGGGCAATTTCGCGACCGCCATCGACGGCGACAACACGCCGGAGACCCAGGTCGCCGACAACGACTACGCGGTCGGCCGGCTGGTGCAGGCGGTGGCCCACAGCCCCTACGCCGACAGCACCCTGATCTTTGTCGTGGAGGACGATGCGCAGGACGGCCCCGACCATGTCGACGCCCATCGCAGCATCGCCTTCGTCGTCGGCCCCTACGTGCGCAAGGATGCGGTGGTGCACCAGCACTACACCACGGTGAACATGCTTCGCACCATCACCGACGTGCTGGGCATCGACCACCTCGGGCAGTTCGACGCCGACGCGGCTCCGATGGCCGCCGTGTTCGACACCTCGCCCGCCAACGCGGCGTGGAACTACACGGCCAGCGCCTCCAGCCTGCTGGCGGGCACCTCCCTGCCCCTGCCCGCCGGCACCCGCTTCGCGGCCGCCGCCAGGCCGACCCATGGCATGGCCTACTGGGCGGCCCTGACCAAGGGCTTCGACTTCGACCAGGAGGACAAGGTCAACGCCGGCGTGTACAACCGCGTGTTGTGGCAGGGCCTGATGCCCGGCAAGCCCTATCCGACGGTGCGCGAGCAGCAAGCCGCGGTGGGCCCGCGGGCCGACAAGAAGTCGTGACGGCACGAAGCCCTGCCCGAGCGGGGCGGCAGGGCGACGGGCGAGCCTCGCGGCTCGCCCGCGCGCCCGGGGCCGAGCGGGAATCCCGCCTGCGCGCCGGGCTCGCGGCGCTGGCCCTGGCCGGCGCGGCAAGCACCGGCTGGTGCATGGCCAGCGCGGCCGCCGCGACGGTGCTCCTTGGCGCGGTGCAGGCCAACGACTGCGCGGCAAGCGCAACCGCCCCGCTGCCCTGCTCCGCGGCATCGTCGCCGGTGGGGTCGCCGCGAGCTCGTTCCAGCCTCGGCCCTGCCGACATCGGGCTCGTCGGCCCCGACGGCGGGGGCATGCAGGCGCTGGGCCTGTTGCCGAATGCGCGCATCAGCGGCTACTCCGTGGCCAGCGCCTCGGCGAACTCGGGGCTGTACCTGCGGGGCATCAAGCTGGGCTACAACGACATCCCCGGCGACCTGGCCACCAACATCATCACCGCCGAGCTCGACGGCGTGCCCCTGAACGACCTGATCCACAACACCAGCTGGCAGTCGGCGCAGGCCCCCGTCGCGGCCCTGCTGCAAGGCGTGAACGTCGTGCCCGGCCCGGGCGAAGCCTCCAGTCGCTGGTACGACAGCCTGGGTGGCAACATCGATTTCGTCCCCTGGCAACCCACTGCCCGGGCCGGCTCGAAGGCCGCGCTTTCCGGGGGGAGTTTCGGCACGGCGGTGGCCTCGGTGGTGCACATGACCGGCCTGCACGAGGGCTGGTCCTCGGTGCTGGCGGCGGCCGGCACCCGAAGCCGATCCCCGCGGACCGGCGCGGACAGCCCCCCGTCGCGCATGCTGCAGGCCTACGTCAAGACACGCAGGACGCTCGAGCACGGCACCCTCAGCCTGGGGGCCTTCGGCCTGCGCGACCGGGAGTACAGCCCGGCGCCGATTCCCGTGTCCCTGTCCGAGGCAGGCAACAACGGCATCGATCTCGCGGGCCTGGATGCCGGCGGGCTGCCCTACAGCCAGCCCAGCGCGGGCTTCGACGCCACCCTGCCAAGCTCGCTGTGGCAACAGCAAAGCTCGCTGCAAGGCACCCTGTACTGGGCGCGATTGCGCCTGCGGCTCGCCCAGGGGATTTCCATGTCCGACCTGGCCTGGCTCCACGCCTCGCGCGTGGACCACGGCCTGCAAAACGGCTTCTCCGCGTCCAGCCCCGTCGGCGTGGCCTCCACCTCGTATTCCCGCACCCTGGGAGACAAGCTGGATTTCGCCATGGACATCGCAGGCAGGCAGCGCCTGGAATGGGGCGGCTACTTCATCATCGCCCGCTCGCAGGCCAGCGAGCTGGGCTACACGCCGCGCGCGGGGATTTCCGTGGACGGAGGCGGGATCGCCGCGGGCGATGTCACCCAAGTGTCCATGCCGTCCACGCGCAACCGATTCTGGGCCCTGTTCCTGCAGGATCGGGTGCATGTCACCCCGCGGATGCGCGTCGTGCCGGGGCTGCGCCTGGTGGGCTTCCAGACCGGGTTCCACAATGCCAGCGCCGGGCTGGCCTCCGCGCTGGGGGCAGGCACCGCCCTGGCCGACCCCAGCCCCGACGCGTCGAGCCATCGCAGCCGCCTGGAGCCCTCGCTGGGCGTGGATCTGGAGCTGGCGAGCGGTTTGCGCGCGCATGCCAGCTACGCGGTGGCCTTCCACAACCCCGACCTGGAGAACTACGACACCGGGATGGCGGTGGCCCCGGACCTGGCCACGCTGCAACTGCTACGGGCGCGCAGCGTCGACGCCGGCCTGGTGTACAGGAGCCCGCGCTGGCGAGGCCTGCGCGAGCTCGAAGCTTCGCTGGACCTGTTCCAGACCCGGCTGAGCGGACAGACCATCGGGTACACCAACCCCGCCAACCCCAGCCAGACCACCTTCGGCACCGGGACCTCGACCCTGCAAGGCATCGAGGCGCGGGCGAGCGCCGCCCTGGGCAGACCCTGGAAGGGCTTCATCAACCTGGGATGGATGCGCAGCCGCTGGGACTCCTACACCAACTACGACACGGCGACCAGCTTCGCGGGGCTGCCGGTATCCAACGTGCCGGAGTTCACCGCCAGCGCCGGCATCCGCTACCGCCGACTGGTCAGGAGCGGCGTGCTCGACACCACCTTGTGGGAACAGGTGCTGGGGCCCTACCACCTGTTCGACAACCAGGTCGTGGGCCCCTCGACGCGCAGCGCGGCGGGCCATGCCCTGATGAACCTGAAGCTGCGCTACAGCAGCACCAGCCTGGCCCGCCTGGTGCCTGGCGCGCAGATCGCCAGCATCACCCTGCGAGTGGACAACCTGCTCGACCGACGCTACGACGCGGCCGAGTACCTGTCCTCGGGCGCGCTGCTGCAGACACCCGCGGCAGGCTACCTCCTGGCCTATCCGGGAGCGCCCCGCGCGCTGTATCTGACGGTCTCCGCGGATTTCTAGCAGCAGGATCTCGGGTGCGCCCTGGGGCTGACCCCAGACAACACCGCCAAAGCGACATGCCGCCGACCTTCCTGCGATACGCTTTGCGCCGGCCCGGAACCAGGCCAGGCGCACCCTTCCGGTCCGTGCCTGCGCCGCGCCCCTGCCAAGCCTCCGTGGATACGCCGTCCGACTTCCCGAGATCCTGCCCATGTTCAAGATTCTGATTCTCACCCCCATGCAGATGGAGCGTGGCGACAGCCGCCTGCGCGAGCACCTGATTCGCGCCTCCGGACTACGGCAGAAGCAAGGCGGCGGAGTCTTCGATGCCCGCTGGGAATTCCTGGGTGACGAGGCGCTGTATTTGCGCGACACCGACGACGGCGGACTCGATGCCCGGCGCGCGATCGCCGAGGAACGCAATTTCGCCCCCTATGCCTTCAAGGACTTCGCCCCCGGAAAGACCCACCGCTTCCAGGACTACGAGGTTCACTGCACGGCGCATCTGGTCGCCGACGCCAGCCTGAACGTGATTCTCGTGTTCGAGCTGGAATTCCTGGCAGCGAGCGGCGGCGCCATCGACCAGACCCTGCGGACCCTGCTGCGCCAGCGCAACATCCTGGCCGAGCTCGGGCTGGAATCCGAGCACACCGACATCAGGTTGCGCGCGACCCATGCCGTGCTTGATGTGATGAAAGGCCTGGACATCCCCTCCTTCGGGCAGCCGCCCAGTCTTTCCTTCACCCTGGACTCGAGCTTTCCCCTGATCTTCGCGTCCACGCCCCACACCATCCAGGCCCCCGAGGAACTGTTTCTCAATGAAGAGGATCAGGAGCAGCGAAGGCACAACTCCAGCATCAGCCTGGACTACCCGGGCAGCTATGTGCACGTGGGATGGAATTACGGGGTCGCACTGAATCTGCCCAGGAACCTCAACCAGAAGATCTTTTGCATGGTCCTGTTCCTGCAGATCTACTACTACGAGATCCGGTTCTTCAAGGACTACTTCCAGAAATCCCTGCTCGACTCCCCCTCCAGGAAGACCACCACCGAACACAGCCTGGAATCGTTTCAGGGATTCCAGATCGCCTACCGGAGAATGATCCTGGACTACAAGACCTATAAATCCGGCCTCTACCCCAAGCTGCACAAGGAATTCACGCGTATCGAGCAGTTCTGGCACATCCCCGACGATATCGGTTTCATCACCGAGACCTTCGAGCTGCAGAGGGATTTCCTCGATCGCAAGTTCCAGCTCGAAGGCGAGCGAATCAACAGGCGCCAGGATGTCGCGCTGAACATCATCGCGCTGCTCGAGATCGCCGCGCTGTACGAGGTGTGGAGAGGCGCGGTCGAGCTCAAGACGGAGCACCAGGACTATTTCTGGCTCGCCACGCTGCTGATCCTGCTGGTCGCCGCCATCGTGGCCCCGCTGATCTGGTCGCGCACCCTGGGGGGCGCGCTGGAGCGACTCAAGGGATCACGCGAGTCTGACGAGGACTGAGCGGAGCTTGAACGCCCGGAGCAAGCCCGCGCGCGCGCCGCGGGTCTTCGGGGCGGGCCCTGCGTGGCAGAATGCCGGACGCCCCTCCCCGAGGCCCCTGCTCGCACGGCGAAGGCCCGGTCGGCTCGAAACCTGCGAGAAATCCGTGAACACCATGAGTCCCCGCCAGTACAGCTCCGAATTCCTGGCGCGCGACGGGGCCACGCGATTCACGGTGGCCCAATCCCCGCAAGGCGGGTTCTGGATGCGGGTCGACCAGACCTTCTCGCCCTTCGCGCAAGGCGATGTCCTGTGCGACCGGCAACCACGCTCGCAGCTGGGCCTGGAGTCCCGAGGCATCACCAACCTGTTCGTGGGCGCGACGGATTCCGGGGCCGCGGAGCTCGCGCGATTCGCCCTCGAAACCGTGCGGGACATCCGCATCCACTGGTGCGGCGGGCCGCCTCCCGCGATCGAGGGTACCGAGGATCTGGATGAGGTCGAACTCCATGTCAGCGTGGAGGCGATTCGCATCGAGGCCATCCTGCTCAGACACCAGCGCCTGCATCCTGCCCTGCGGCTGCGGGCCAGCCCGATCCACGGCATCGGCGTGTTCACCACCATCCCCATCGCCGAGGGCTCGGACTTGTTCCACCTGCCGGGGGAAGTGGTCCGCCTGCCCGAGGGTCCGCTCACGGCGGCGAACTTCGAGGGCGAGTGGAATGCGATCTCCGGGCAGGCCCTGCTGCTGAGGCGCGAGCGGACCAGCTACGGGTTCATGAACCACTCCCGCGACCCCAACTGCGTCATCGCGGCGGACGCGCGCCGCGTGTGGGCTCGCCGGGACATCGCGGCCGGGGAGGAATTGACCCTCGACTACCGCGCGCAGCCCCTGCCCGAGCGCTACCTGGAACTGCCGGGAGCCGCCTACCTCTGAGACGGCGCCGGTGAAGCCCTCCCGCCCGGCTCAGCCGCGGTGCTCCTCGACCACCCTGGTCATGCGCCGGTCGGGAATCAGCCACATCAGGGCGACCGCGAGGTAGACCAGCTGGGCTGCCCACTGCGCCGCGAAGGACAGCGCAATGCCGACGACATACATCACGATCGACACATTGCCCTTCCGATCCCGCCCCAGTGCGCGAGCAAGGCGCGAGTCGGGGCCGCCTGCCGCCACCAGGGCGTGCGCGAGGATGGAATAGGCCACGGCGGCGCACAGCAGCACCCCCCCATACAGCGCGGTCGGAAGCGCGGCGAAGTGGTTCTCCCCCATCCAGCCCGTGACGAAGGGCAGCAAGGAGAGCCAGAACAGCAGATGCAGATTGGCCCACAGCACGGCCC